>JAYTIR010000114.1:0-16079 GCA_043731765.1 Burkholderiales bacterium | reverse complement strand
AATGTCGCCGGTTTGCCGCCGACCGGCGCCGACAGGTTGCAGGTGAGGTAGGCGACCGGATGCTGAACCGACGCGCCGGTGCGGCGGCGGTTGATGGCGTCGTCCATCCATGCGCCGCCTTGCTTGTGTTCCCGTGCGTAGAGATCGAAATAGAACTGACCGACGAGCGCGCCGCCGCTGTCGACGATGTCGAAGAAGCGCACCGATGAGTGCCATGTCGGTGCGCTGGCTTCACCGATGCGCACGCCGTAGATTGTTTCGGTGACGCGAAAGAGGCCCGCAAGAACCTGATCCTCCGGAAAATACTGGCGTACCTCCTGTTCGGAAAATGTGTACCGGTCCGCCTTGAGCCGCTCGGATGCAAAGGCTAGGTCCCAAGGGGCCAGCTCGGGGAGGCCCAGACGATCGCACGCGAACGCGGCGAGATCGGCGTAGTCGCGTTGCGCGAAGGGCTTGGCGCGGTTGCAAAGGTCGCGCAGGAACACGGCGACTTCGGCCGGGGTTTGCGCCATCTTCGGCACCAGCGAGACTTCGGCATAGTTGCGATAGCCCAGCAGCTCCGCCATTTCGCGGCGCAGCATGAGGATGCGCTCGATCACCGGGCCGTTGTCCCATTCCGGGTTCGCGGCCAAGTCTGAAGCCAGGGTGGCGAAGCCCTCGTGCAGGCGGCGCCGGAGCGCGCGGTTTTGCGCATATTGCATCACCGGCAGGTAGCAGGGCATCCGCAGTGTGAGCTTCCAGCCGGCCTTGCCGTCGGCCTGCGCGGCCGCGTTTGCTTCGGCCAGGACATCAGACGGGACACCGGCCAAATCCGCTTCGCTGTCGATGTAGAGAGTCCACGCATTCGTTGCGTCGAGAAGGTGCTCCTCGAATCGCGTGGACAGCTCCGCCAGTTCTTCATGCACGGCTTTGAGACGCGCCTTCTTGTCATCCGAAAGCTCTGCGCCGCCCAACTTGAAGTCGCGAAGTTCGTTGTCGATCACTTTG
This sequence comes from Burkholderiales bacterium, assembly GCA_043731765.1. GTDB lineage: Bacteria > Pseudomonadota > Gammaproteobacteria > Burkholderiales > Casimicrobiaceae > VBCG01. Next base: position 15,092 of record JAYTIR010000114.1, on the reverse strand, counting down.
CGCTGCGCGGGCTCGAGTGCCGCAAAGGATGGCGCACCACGCAATTCACGATACTTCGCGAACAGCCGCAGGTCCTGCGCCATGTCGGTGAAGAACGCAACGATTTTCGGCTGGTTGGCGTTGTGGGCGTCACGCAGCTCCGGCGTATTGACGACTGCGTTTAGGTGACCCACGGCACTCCATGCGCGATCGAGACGGTCTAGCACATCCGTGATCGGCTCCACCACGCAAGCCCACGTTGCCGGAAGCGGGTCGGTCGCGACGCGTTCGACGGCGGCGCGCGCTTCCACGAGCAGCGCATCGACGGCCGGCGCGACGTGCGCTGGGCGGATGGCGTCGAAGCGCGGCAGGCCGCGAAAATCGAGGAGCGGATTGACCAACGCATTCATTCAGGAATCCTTGTCGAGGGCGAGGCTACGGTCGAGTACCGCGAGTTCGGCGGGCGTTCCGACATTGGCCCAGGGTCCGTCGAAACGCTCGCCGGAAACCCAACCGCGCGCGATCCAGTCGCGAAACAGCGGAAGGAGTTTGAGCTTGACGCCGCGGGGAAGTTCGCGGAACAGCGCGGTGTCGTAGAGTCCTATGTTGCCGAACGTCATTTTACCGGCACCGTCCAGGGCGATGCGGCCGCCGTCGAGGACAAAATCGCCCTCCGGATGAAACGGCGGATTGGGCACCATGACGAGATGGGCGCGCGGGGGCGAAGGGTTCCGCGCCATCGCGTCGGCGCGGGCCGCAAGTGTCGCGTAGTCGAAGTGCGTCCAGATGTCGCCGGAGACGATCAGCGCGGGACCGGGCGGAAGCAGTGGCAGCGCGGTTGCGATGCCGCCGGCGGTCTCCAGCGGTTCGTTTTCAATCGACCACCGGATGCGCACGCCGAATGCGTCGCCATCGCCCAGCGCGGCAACGAGTTGCGGCGCGAGCCAGGCGGCGTTGATGACGATGTCGCGGAATCCCGCACGCGCGAGCGCTTCGATCTGCCATGCGATGAGCGGCCTGCCTCCTGCGAGCAGCAAGGTCTTCGGCGTGGCATCCGACAGCGGCCGCATCCGAAGCCCTCGGCCTGCGGCGAGGATCATTGCGCCTGCCATCAGAAGGTATGTCCCATCGCGGGCGTGCGCTGCGCAATACGATCGAGCAGGCGCGCAAGGGGTGCCAATTCACGATAGCGTTCGGCTACGGGTCGGACATACGCAAGGAAGCGCGGCGTGTCCTCGATATATCCGGATTTGCCGTCACGATGACGGATGCGCGCAAAGATGCCGAGGATTTTCAGATGGCGCTGCAGGCCCATCCATTCGCAATCGCGATGGAACGCGGAAAAATCGGTCGTGACCGGCAATCCCGCGCGCCTGGCCTTTTCCCAGTAGCGGATGGTCCAGTCGAGGACGCGCTCCTCGGGCCAGCTCAGGAAGGCGTCACGGAACAGCGATGCGATGTCGTAGGTGATCGGCCCGCACACCGCGTCCTGGAAGTCCAGCACGCCCGGATTCGGCGTGGAAACCATCAGGTTGCGCGGCATGTAGTCGCGGTGAACAAAGACTGCGGCTTGCGCAAGATTCGACGCGATGACGAGATCGAAGACATGCGAGAGGTCGGTCCGCTCTTCCGCCGTGAGGCCATGCCCCAGATGCCGCCCGACGTACCACTCCGGGAACAATTCCAGTTCGCGCCGAAGCAGTGCCTCGTCGTATGGCGGCAGGACATCCGGACGCGTGGCGAGCTGCCATCGCAGCAGCGTGTCGACGGCGTCGCGAAAAAGATCGTTCGCATTGTCGGCGTCGAGGGTGCGCAGGTAGGTTGTCGGGCCGAGATCGGTCAACAGCAGGAAGCCGCGCTCGATGTCCTGCGCGAGGACCCGTGGCGCGTGTATCCCCGCTTCGTGCATCAGCGCGGCGACGCGCACGAACGGCCGGCAATCTTCCCTGGGAGGCGGCGCGTCCATCGCGATCAGCGTCGCGGCCATGGGTGCCTGCGCATACTGCGCCGACAGCGCCACGCGGAAATAGCGGCGAAAGCTCGCATCCTCCGATGCGGGTTCCAGCGTGAATGTGTCCGAATGCAAAGTCTTCGCCAGCCACTCGGTAACGAGGACGAGACGCGGGTCGGCGTTGGGGAGGTTCATTGGCTGGCAGCGATTTGCCCCGGACGGCTGTCGAAAATCCCGGTGGGAAGCCCCTGAGACGCGTTGCCGCAGCGGGTGCGGTGACGCGTCGGGCTAGAATGCGACATTTTAGCAAATCGGTTGTGCCCTCCTTCATGACATCCCGGTTCCTTGCGCAGTCACTGCTGGTCGCGTCGATCGGTGCGACCCTTGCGACGGCGGCGGGCGCGGCGGACGGCGACCTGCCGGATCCGCAGTTGAAGTTCTCGCACGAAATCGAGAGCCCGGTGAAGCGGGCACCGGCGGGATCGTCGGGAACAGCTGCTGCGCCGGCCCAGCCAGGCCCACCGTTAATGACGCCACTGCCGGGTGTGAAGGTCGCGACGCCATCGCCGCGCGCAACGGATGCGCCACGCGCGAAGGGCGACGACGCCGATCGCGGCGCAATCTTCCTCCGCGCCGACCGCATCGATGGTGAAGCGAGCCAGCGCGTCGAGGCCAGCGGCAAGGTCGAGTTGCGCTCGCGCCGCGAGACGGTGCTCGCCGACTGGCTGCAATACGATTTTCTGGAAGACGAGATCTGGGGCAAAGGCAACGTCACATTGCGTCGCGGTATCGACACGATCTCGGGTCCCGAGATGAAATTTCAACGCGACACCGAGACGGGGTACTTCAAGTTGCCGCGCTATTACATGGGAGAAACCGGTGCCCACGGTGACGCAACCGAGATCCGCTTTCTGGGACCCGACAATTTCGAGGCAAGCTCGGCCAGTTACACGACGTGCGTCGCGCCGAACCGTGACTGGTATCTGATCGGCGACGAAATAGAGGTCGACAAGTTGCGCTCCGTCGGTACGGCGCACCACGCCAAGGTCTATTTCCTCGACGTGCCGGTGATCGCGACGCCGTGGCTCGAATTTCCGTTGACCAACGAGCGCAAGTCCGGATTCCTCACGCCCATTGCCGGGTCGACGCAGATCCGCGGCTTCGAACTCGCTACGCCCTACTATTTCAACCTCGCGCCCAACTACGACGCGACATTCATTCCGCGGTTGATGACCAAGCGGGGCCTGATGCTCGAAGGCGAGGGCCGGTACCTGTTTGAGAAATCCGTCGGCGAGATCATCGCGGATATCCTTCCGTACGACCGCGTTGCCGACACCTCGCGCTGGGCGTTTTCGTGGAAGCACAATCAGGTGTTCCAGCCGTGGCTCAACGGCTATTTCAACTACAACCGCGTCTCGGATTCGAACTATTTCGCCGATTTCTCCGACCGCATTGCTGTCACCTCGCAGAAGACGCTGCCGCAGGAGGCCGGGCTCATCGCCAGCTACGGACCGTTCGGCGCGTCGGTGCTGGTGCAATCGTTCCAGACGTTGCAGGATCCCGCCGCGCCGGTCACGCCGCCCTACAACATGCTGCCGCAGGTGAAGGCGACGATGAGCGAAACCGACTGGGGTGGATTGACCTGGAGCGGCAACGCGCAGTACACGCACTTTGCGCAATCATCCCTCGTGCCCACCGGCGATCGCGCCGTTCTGTATCCGTCCGTGCGCTGGATACGTCAGGGAAGCTCGTGGTTCATCAATGCGCACGCCGCCGTCGAAGCTTGGCAGTACGATCTCAATCAGACCACTTCGAGCGTGCCTTCGGTCCGCCCCAACGCGGTGGTTCCCATCACCAGTGTCGATGCTGGGTTGGTGTTCGAGCGCGACTGGACCGCGTTCGGCACGTCGTTCGTCCAGACTCTCGAGCCGCGCGCCTTTTACACGTACATTCCGTTCCGGCAGCAGAACCAGTTGCCGGTGTTCGACACGGTGCAGGACGATTTCAACTTTGCGCAGCTCTTCATCGAAAACCGTTTCGTCGGCTTTGACCGGGTGGGGGACGCGAATCAGCTCGCATTGGCGGTGACTTCGCGGTTACTCGATCCTGCTACCGGCGCCGAGCGATTGCGCGTTGGCATCGGCCAGCTGTTCTATTTCAGCGACCAGCAGGTCACCCTGGGCGCAACACCGCAGAAGGCAGGGTCGTCCGATTTCCTGCTGGGCATCGAAGGGCGACTCTCCGATACCTGGGCGCTTACCGGACTCATGCAATACAACTTTGGCACCAGCGAATTCGACCGATTCAACGCAGGCGTCCGCTACACGCCGGGGGCGGGGCGGGCGCTGTCGCTCGTCTATCGCTATTCGAAGGAACTCGTCGACCAGACCGGCGGTCAATCGGAGCTGAACCAGACCTATCTGTCCGGCCAGTGGCCGCTGTCCGACAACTGGAGCGTCGTGGGTGCCTGGAACTACTCGATCCCGGACCACAAGACGCTGGAGGCGGTACTTGGCCTGGAGTACAATGGAGGGTGTTGGGTCGTGCGGGTGGTGGGCCAGCAGTTGACCACGACTACCCAGCAGACGACCCGTTCGATTTTCGTCCAGCTCGAGTTGAACGGTCTGGCTCGAGTCGGCACAAGTCCCCTTGATCTGCTGCGCCGGACGGTGCCGGGTTACCTGCGTACCAACGAGCCCGCAAACTCGGTGCGTGACCCCACGTTGAGTCCGCTTCCTGATTACTGAGCGCTCCCCGATTATCGAGGACGATTTCCGATGTCCCCACGCCGTCTCGTATTCAACTGTTCATTTGCCGCACTGGCATTCGTATCGCTCATGAGCGTCGCGGATGCGCAGTTCAGTACGCCCGGCATCGGCCCGCCGTCGACCGACTCGCGCGCACCCGTGTCGCGCCCGGGCCCGTTGCCCGCCCCGCGCACCAGCACGGCGCCCGTGCCCCTGGATCGGGTGGTCGTGGTGGTCAACAACGAGGCAGTGACGCAATTCGACGTCAACGAGCAAAAGCGTCTGGTCCTTGCGCAAATGCGCGACGCCAAGGTGCCGCCTCCCGCGGCCGATGCGCTCGAAAAGCAGGTGGTGGAGCGGATCGTCACCGAGCGTGCGCTGCTGCAGTTCGCAAAGGAGTCCGGCATTCGCGTGGACGACCAGACAGTCGAGCGCACGATCCTGCGCATTGCGCAGGACAACAAGTTGTCTCCAGAAGAATTCCGCAAGGTTCTGGAGCGCGAAAGGATTCCTTACGCGAAATACCGCGAGGACATAAGGCGCGAAGTGATCATCCAGCGCATGCGCGAACGGGAAGTCGACAGCCGCATTGCCGTTTCCGACGCAGAATTGGATGCGTATCTGGCCACGGTCGCCGCACAGGCGGGTGGCGAAACCGAATACCTGATCTCGCACATCCTGGTGTCGGTCCCGGAACAGGCATCGCCCGGCCAGATCGACGCGCGGAAGAAGCGCGCGGAAGAATCCCTCGCGCAAATCAGGTCCGGCAAGGACTTCAAGGAGGTCGCGGCCACGTTCTCGGATGCCCCTGACGGCATCAAGGGCGGCGATCTCGGGTGGCGAACGATAGCGCGGCTGCCCGTCGTGTTCGTGGAGGCGGCGAAGGGGATGAAGAACGGGGACGTGTCGCCGGTCCTGCGCAGTCCCGGCGGCTTCCACGTCATGAAGCTCGTCGATTCGCGCAACCGCAACGCGCCGACCGTGGTCGAGCAGACGCACGCCAGGCACATTCTGATCCGCGTCAATGAAATCACGGCGGATACCGAGGCCCGCATCAAGATCGACCGTGTCCGCGATCGCATTGAATCCGGCGCAAAGTTCGAGGACCAGGCCAAGCTCAATTCGGACGATGCGTCGGCGGCCAAAGGCGGCGATCTGGGCTGGGTCAGCCCCGGAGATACCGTGCCGGAGTTCGAACAGGCGATGAACAAGCTCGCCATCGCCCAGCTATCGGTCCCGGTCCGTTCGTCGTTCGGCTGGCACTTGATCATCGTCGATGGCCGCCGCACGCAGGACATCACGCTGGCACGCACGCGCGACGTCGCGCGCAACGCAATCCGGCAGCGCAAGTCCGACGAGGAGTTTGCGGAATTCGTGCGGCAGACGCGCGACAGGGCCTACGTCGAATACAAGACCGACGACCGCTGACCGCAGCACAACATGGATGAGCGGCCATGAGGTGACGAGCTGCGTCAGGCAGTCATTGCAGCCGCACGGGAATTGTAGCCATCCGCGTCAATTTGCGTGGCGTATTGGCGCGGAAGCTAAGTTCGACGCGCAGCTGATCGACCGGCACGGCGCGTGTCGCCGCGTTGCGCGTCACGGCAAGGCCGGCCCCGGTAATTCGCGCCGCCGCTCCCGACGCATCGGCGATCGTTTCCCATCCGGCGTCCGGCGCGCGCCGTGCCAGCACGCGCACACGACGCAGTCCTGCATCGGCCGATACGCCCAGCACGATCGTTTCCCCGTCGCGCGCAGATTGCGGCAGACCGCGAGGCGACAGCAGCACCATTCGGCCATTGTCATCGGGATTCAGCGTCAAATACCCGTTTCCCAGCGCAATCGACCCGACTTCGGCGGTCCAGCCATCACCGTCGGCGTGCTGCGCGGTTCCGAAAGTCCAGAGCAGTGAACCGGGCGGCAGGCCTGCGCGCGCGATCATGAAGTCGCGGGATGCGGCCTCGAGCGGCGTGTTCCGCCAGGCCGTGAATGTCGAGTAACCCGCTTGGCCCGCGTTGGTGCCGTTGCTGCCGTTCCAGGCCATCGGCGACATGAAGCGGGCACCGAAATTCCACACGTCCCGCAAGCCTCGGTAGGCCGCGACATACGTGGGGCGCACCTTGGGGTCGTGCAGGTCCGCGGTATTGAACTCGACGATCGCCCAATGGGGATCCGTCGCCTCGAGCGTCGCGAAGAGCGAATTGCCGTTGTCCATCGGCACGTCGTTGACGGCGGCATTGCCGTAGAGAATGACGCCGAGGTGGCCCTGCGCGGGCTTGCTGCCCGCGATCGACATGCCGCCGGAATCGTAGTTGCGCGGAGGGCTGTCGAGCGCGATGGCGAACGGCATCGCATCTCCGCTCGGCGCCATCAATCCCTGTGACGACCAGATGCGCTCGCCCGGGATGCCGGCTTCGACCAGCCATTGCGCGAGTTCATCGTAATGCAGGTGAACGACGTGGCGGCGGAAATTCTCCCATTCGCGCACCCATGGATCCTGCCAGAAGGGACGCGCGCCGTTCGCCGTGTCGCGGGGAAAGGCACGCGGCGCATCGACTTCATTCCACGATAGCCAATGCCTGCCGGCGATGCTGTTGACCTGCGACAGCGTCAGCGGGGTCGTCCGCCGGTAGCTGCGAAGGTCCGGGACACCGGGTACCGGCCGGCCGGCGTACGGGCCCGAACCGGCGAGCCACTCGCGGAACTGGCGCAGCGTGCCGGGGTTGTAGTCGTACCACTGCTTTTCCGCGAAGAACGGGTTCATGTACGTGTCGGGATCGAGGTTGACGCCGACGAAAAGATCGGGATGGTCGCGCGCGAATTTTGCGAGCAGGCGTCCGGCCTGTTGCAGGTTGCGCTTCTTGTAGTGCCGGACCTTTGCGGCGTAGACGTTGAACGTAAGCGAGCGCGCGAGCTGCGGGGCGTCCTGCGAACCGGGCAGGTCTTTCAGGTAATCGTCGGGCATCACTTCGTTGTTCTGGTTCCACTGGCAATTGGCGGGGTCCTGTTCCAGCAGGTCGTTGACGTCCCACTCCGGCACGTCGCAATACGCGTCCGCCCAGATGCCGCCGTTCAGCGTCACGAGGACCGGAAGCTGTTTCGCGATTGCCTGCGTGGTCACCGCATTGAGTGAATCGTCACCGATGCGGCGCGCGCCACACTTGTGCTTTGGATCCCAGTCCGGGTCGAACGCGTAATCGGCGGCCGCGCCACGCGTCATGCGCAGATAGAGGATCGGAATCCGGAAGCCAACGCGTGTTGTCGCCGACACATAAGGCGCGTAGTTGGTGTCGAGCTCCTCGACGCCGCCCCGATCCAGGCCCGACGTCGCCGGAAGAAGAAAGAACGGCGTGCCGACCTTTGGCGTGAACGCCCGCCAACGCGTCAACGCGGAGGGTTCGATCAGGCTTCGCGTTCCCAGTACGGTTTCACGGCCATCCGTGGCAATCGAAACAATGGCGAGATCGCGACGGTCGACACCTGCGGACGGTGGGTGCGGAGAAAAATCTCCGGTGAATTCGAAACCGCCGTTCGGATTGTCCGGAAAGCCGGGCTTCTGCGCCGCGACGTCCGATCGCGCGATACCGATGCGGGCGGGAAAGGCTTTGCCACCCAGGCGAATCTCGACGCTGCGGATGCCGGCGGGATCGAGTGTCCAGCCGGAAACGGTGACTCGCGGGCCGACAACGCCTTCCGCCGTCGGCACGTCGATCGCACCGATCGGGCCGGCCGGCCGCGGCGCCGGTGCGACGGCCGCGGGTTCGACCGCAGGCAAGGGTTCGAGCTGGTTTTTGCGCAGCGCGTAGTACTCGAATCCCGCGATCGCCGCAACGACTGCCAGGACCGCCAGGAAGGTGCGCAAGGTGCTGCCCTGCTGCGCGGTCGCGATGTGGCGCATCAGCAACCTCAATTGTTGGGGCCGCGGGCAGCCGTGCCTTTCGGCGCTATTCGGTCCGGTAGACGTAGGGTGTCATCGCCACGCGGCCCTCGTCCATCTGCCGCTCCTGTCCAAGCGCGTCGGGTGTCTTGTCCCACCAGAGGGCGCGGCCCTCGCGCTGCAGGTAAGTCAGGTCCGGCTTGCTTTCGATCAGATCGCGAATGAACTGCGTGTAATCGGAGACATAGTGACGGGACGGAAGCATCGGCATAATTGGCCTTTTTTGCTAATGCATTGCAACGGATGAGTTTACCACTAGGGACGAGGCACATGCCGACCGGCGACCAGCGGAAATTCGAACAACCGGCACTCGATCGCGCCATTGTAGAGCGGTGTTTTCTTCGCGACCTTGAGGTGAATGAGTTTCGGCAGTCGAAGGTCGCCGGTGAAGAAAAACGCGGTCCAGCCGGCGAAGTGCTGCTTCATCGCGTCGCCCAGCAAAGGATAGAACGCGGCCATTTTCTCCTGGTCCGCGAGTCGCACGCCGTACGGCGGGTTGGCCAGCAGGATTCCGGAGCCAGCCGGCGCGGCGCGGGCGAGCAGGTCCGCGCATTCGACGGCGACGAAATCTCCGACCTGCGCGCCGTTCAGATTGCTTTGTGTCTTGCCGACCGCGCCGGGCGCGACGTCACTGGCGAAGATGGCCGGCGCAGAGGGCGCAGCGCGGATGCGGTCGCGCGCCGTCTGCTTGATGCGCTGCCACGCCGGACCGTCGAACCAGTTAAGCTTCTGAAAGCCGAATGTGCGGATGAGTCCCGGCGCGCGGTTCGCCGCGATCAACGCGGCTTCCGCGACGATCGTGCCGCTGCCGCACATGGGATCGAGGAACGGTACGTCTGGTTTCCATCCGGCGAGCGCCAGCAGGCCGGCGGCGAGGTTCTCACGCAGCGGTGCTTCCTCCGCGTCGCGTCGGTAGCCGCGCTTGAACAGCGGCTCGCCCGAGGTGTCGACATAAATCGTCGCGTCGCGATCGGTCAGGTAGGCGTGCACGCGCACGTCCGGCGCGCGCTTGTCGATCGACGGTCGCACGTCGAGATCGGCGCGAAGCCGGTCGCACACGGCGTCCTTGACACGCAGCGTGGCGAATTCGAGGCTTTGCAGCGGCGACCGCGTCGCCGCGACGTCGACCCGAAGCGTGCGCGTGGGCAGGAACATACGTTTCCAGTCGACCGCATGGACCAGATCGTAAATGTCGGTTTCGTCGCGGTAGCTTCCGGCGGCGACCCGCCAAAGGATGCGGCTCGCGATGCGCGATTCGAGGTTTGCGTGGTATGCAATTGAGAGATCGCCTTCGAACGCGACACCGCCTTCCGTCGGCGTGACGGCCGCGCATTCAAGGGCGGTCAGCTCCGCGGCGAGTACGCCTTCCAGACCGCGCGGGCAGGGCGCGAAGAAGCGCTCGGTCATCGCGGTCAGCTTTTCAAAACGGCTTCGCTACGACCAGGTAAACGATGGCCGCCAACGCCGGCGCGGCGGGAATTTCGTTGATCCAGCGATAGAACCTGTCGGAGTGCACGTTGCGTCCCGCCGCGAATTCACGCATGAGCTTGCCCAGCCAGACATGATGAGCGACGAGCAAGAACACGAGCGCCAGCTTGGCCTGCAGCCAGCCGCCGGAGTATCCGTATCCCAGCATGAGCCAGGTGCCGAACACAATGGTAAGCACCGCGCCCGGGGTCATGATGCCCCAGTAGAGCTTGCGCTCCATCACCTTGAAGCGTTCGATGCCGATCGCGTCGGTGGCCAGGCAGTGGTAGACGAACAGGCGCGGCAGGTAAAACAAGCCGGCAAACCATGTGACCATGAAAAAAACATGCAGCGATTTGATCAGCAGCATCGTGGTCATTTCAGCAGTCGCCGCCGCGTGAGCGCAAGCGCGACGTAGTAGGCCAGCGCCGCATAGAACAGCAGCACCGCGACGTGCAGCAGAATGTTGTCGGGGACGTGGCCCAGCATCAATGGCCGCGCGACGTCGATCGCGTGTTTAAGGGGCAGGAATCCCGCGATCGACGCCAGCCAGGCCGGCATTTGCTCGACCGGAAAATAAACGCCGGAGAACAACAACATCGGCGTCAACACCAGCGTGAAGAAATAGGTGAAGAAATCGTAGTTGGGGGCCAATGCATTCATCACCAGGCCGGCCGCGCCGAATGCGAGTCCGACCAGGAAGCCCAGCGGCAGAATCCAGATGGACAGCCACGTGTGGCCGTAGCCCAGCGCCATGATCACCGCCAGGATCGCCGCGGTGGACATCACCGATTTGGTCCCCGTCCACAGCCATTCCGCCAACATGACGTCGTCGAGCGAGACCGGCGCGTTGATGATGCCGTCCCACGTGCGCTGCATGTGCATCCGCGAGAACGCCGAGTACATGCCTTCGAAGCTCGCGGTGAACATGGCGCTCTGGCAAACCATGCCGGTGCCGATGAAGGCGACATAGCTCATGCCGCCGACATCGCCGACGAGCGATCCAATGCCATATCCCAGCGCCAGCATGTAGAGAAGCGGATCGGCGATGTTGCCCAGGATGCTCGCAATGGCGAGCTTCTTCCAGACCAGCAAGTTGCGCCGCCATACCGGGATGAAGCGTGCCGACAGCACCGGCGGGGCCCACAGTTTCGCGGTAGCGATGCTCATGGGTCAGTCTCTCAGTTCGCGGCCGGTGAGCTTGATGAACAGATCTTCCAGGTTTGCAGGCCGATGCAGGTATCGCACGCCGGCGCGTGTCGCGAGGTCGGCAAGCAGCGGTTGCGGGTCGGCGGCGTAGCAGAACGCGGTCTCGCCGGCGACTTCGACGCGTTGCGCCAGCTTGCGGCCGTGCACGTCAGCCCACGTCCGCACCTCGTCGCCGAACACCTCGACCACTTCAGGTTCGACGTGCTGCGTCAGCAGGGCGCGCGGGGCGCCGGTGGCAATCAGCACGCCGTGATCGATGACGGCCAGCCGGGTGGCCAATCGTTCCGCCTCGTCCATGAAATGGGTCGTGAGCAGAATGGTCTTGCCCTGGGCCAGAAGTTGACGCAGGCCGTCCCAGATCAGGTGGCGTGCCTGCGGGTCGAGGCCGGTGGTGGGCTCGTCCAGGATCAGCAATTCCGGATCGTTGACGAGCGCGCGGGCGAGTGTCAGGCGCCGCTTCATTCCGCCGGAGAGCGTGCGGATGCCGACGTTGCGCTTGTTGCCGAGCCCGGCGAATTCCAGCAACCGGGGAATCCGCTTCTCCAGAACGGCGCGCGGCAGTCCAAAATAGCTGCCGTAGATGAGAAGGTTTTCGCGGACCGTGAAATCCGGATCGAGATTGTCCATTTGCGGGACGACGCCAACGCGAATGCGCGCCTCGCGGGCCGCCTTGGGCACGGGTTCGCCGACCATCTCGATGGTGCCGCCGTCAGGATCGATCAGCCCCAGGCAACAACGCAGCGTCGTGGTCTTGCCGGCACCGTTGGGGCCGAGCAGCCCGAAGCATTCGCCGCGGCGAATTTCAAAGCTCAATCCCCGCACGACTTCGCTGGTGCCATATTTTTTGCGCAAGGCATTGACGTGCAGGATGACGTCCTGCGCAGGCTTGGCGGACTGCATGGGAACGCGATCGGACTCTTCGGCACGAAGAGCGCTGGTCATCGTCATGCGCGATGCCACATGCCGGTGATCACGCGCTGCAGTTGCGGCAACCGGCCGTGGAAGAAGTGACCACAACCGGGAAACACCACCACGGGGAGCTGTTGCGGTCGCGCCCACGCCAAGACGTCGGCGAGGGGCACGACGTCGTCTTCCTCGCCATGCACGACGATCGTGTCCGCGGGAACTTCCTCCGCGGCAAAACGGCGCACCGCGGGTCCGATCAACACAAGGCGTTGTGCCACCATGGCCTTGGCCACCCGCGTCTGGACGAACGATCCAAACGAGAATCCCGCGAGGACCACGGGCAGCGCGTCGCCCAACTTCGCCTTGGCGTGCGCGAGAACGGTGAGCGCGTCGTCGGTCTCGCCAACGCCGTCGTCGAACGTGCCGGCCGAACCACCCACGCCGCGAAAGTTGAAGCGCACCGCGGCGTAGCCTAACGTGAAAAAAGTCTTGGCCAACGTCTGCACGACCTTGTTGTCGAGCGTGCCGCCCTGTTGAGGGTGCGGATGGGCGACGAGCGCAATGCCGGCCAAAGGCGCATCCGGAACATTGCAGAGGACCTCGAGCGGCCCTGCGGGACCCTCGATCGTCAGTCGTTCGGCCGTGCGCGGCGTCAAATCTTCAGCCGTTCGACAATTTCGCCACCTATCACATGGCGGTCGATGATTTCGTCGATGTCGTCACGGTCGACGTAGGTGTACCAGACGGCGTCCGGATAGACGACGAGCACGGGACCCTCCTCGCATCGATCGAGGCATCCCGCCTGGTTGATGCGGACGTGGCCGGGGCCATCGAGGCCGAGCGTCTTGATGCGGGCCTTCGCGTACTGCCGCATGTCCAGCGCACCGCTATCGGAACAGCATTTCTCCGGCGCCTCGCGCTTGTTGCAGCAGAAAAACACGTGTTTATTGTAATAACTCATGACGGGAGTGCGGATCAGCGCGAACGTTCGGCGCCGCGAAAGGAAGGACGCCGATTATAGCCGAGCGCACGGTCCCGGCTGCCCGGAAGGCGGTCAGTCCGGCCGTCCCCAGGCCGGCTTTCCTGCAAGCGCAAACAGCCATGCTGCCGCGGCGATTGGCCAGACCAGCAGCACGGTGTGCGTCAGGCCGTTGAAGTTGAGCAGGTGGCCGTACCGCCAGTTGAACAGCGTCAACGGCGCGGGCATGGAGGTGACGTCGCTCGCCACAAGGGGAAGCAACAGCGACGACAGCAACGCGATCGCGCACGCCGCCACCTGTGCCGGGCGCGGCATGAAGGCCGCCAGCAGGAGTCCCAACGAACCTGCGGCGATACCGATGGAAACGCCGGGCTTGAGCCACGTTTCCCATGCGGCCGGCTTCAGCAGCAACCATGCGGCCAGGCCCTTCAACATGAATGCCATGCCGATCAGCAGCAGCACGGCGCTTCCGACGTAGCGCCGATTGCGCAGCAACAGCGCGAGGAACAGCCCGATGCCCGCCAGTTGAAATGCCGATTGCGCCGCTTCGAGCATCGTCGCGGCGGTGTCCGTCACTTTGACTGCCGCGAGCGCGGCGGATTGCAGTCCCGGTTCGAAATTGACCGCGACCAGCGGAATGCCCGGATTTATTTGCGCCGTCAGCCACAGCGCGAGCAGGGCGATACCCACATCGCCCAGCCGGCCTTCGATGAATGCGCGTTCCCTTGCGGCGGACAACCACCGTCGCATGCGCTCCGCGCGCACGAGGGTGCCGCCGATCAACCCGCCTGCAAGCGCGCCACCGGCATTCGCGAGGAGATCGATGAGGCTGGCGTCGCGCGTCGGAAGGAACATCTGCAAGGTCTCCATGCCGAACGAAAGCGTCGCGCCCGCGGCCAGCGCGACGCCGGCGCGGACCCATGGCGATGCGCGGCGCGGAACGAGTGCCACGAACGCGCCGAACGGCACATAAGCGAGCGTGTTGGCGATGACGTCGAAACGGGTCCACTTGAGTGGCCAGGGTGCCAGCGGCCAGAAGGGCGTTCCGGCTGCGGGCGGGAGCCAGGGCGCGAACGGCTGCAGGCTCGCATAGGCGATTGCGAGTCCATACAGTACCGCAAGGATATGCGGAAGAAGCGTGCGTTGCCGCGGGGCGTTCATGCGAACGTCAGCGCGACGCCTTGATCTCCGTCCACATCTTGCCGCGAAGCCGGCGTTGCGCGGTAGTGAGGTCCTGCAATTGCTCGAGTTTGGCCTGCACCGCCGGATCCGGAAAGATCGCCGGATTCTTGAGGAGAGCAGGATTGATGTACTTGACTGCATCGGTATTCGGATTACCGGAGCCGATCAAGTTGGTGAGCTCAGCCGAATTTTTTCCTTCGAGCATGAAGTTCATGAATAGGAGTGCCAAGTCCGGCCGCGGCGCATCCTTGTGGATCACCATGTTGTCGACGGCCAGCACGGCGCCCTCCTTCGGCATGCCCTGCAGAATGCTGAACTTGCGTCCCGCGGCCTGCGCATCGAGATTGGCCTGGTAGATGTCGTTCGAATAGCCGTGCACGAGCCAGATGTTGCCGACGGTCAGTTCCTTGATGTAGGACGACGCGTTGAACGCGGCCCAGTAGGGCTTGGCGCGCTTGATGAGGGCGGCCGCCTCCTTCCAGTGCTTCTCGTCCGTGTCGTTGGCCGAATAACCCAGATACTTGAGCGCCGCGGCGAAGAGTTCGCTCGAGCTGTCGAGCACGGTGACCCTGCGTTTGGCCTTTTCGAGGTACGAAGGCTCGAAGATCACCGCCCACGTGTCGGTGGGCAATCCCAGTTCCTTCATCTTCTCCGCGTTGTAGCCCAGGATCGTCGTCGACATCGCATACGGGACCGAGTACTTGTTGTCCGGGTCGAACGGCGTGTTCATGTAGA
>JAYTIR010000113.1:0-2934 GCA_043731765.1 Burkholderiales bacterium | reverse complement strand
TGCACGAATTCGGGCTGGCGTTCGATCAGATGGCGGCACCCCAGGCGCGTGCCGCTGGCAAGGATCTGCGTGCGCGCCACTTCGTCGAGGAGGATGGGGTTGCCCCGCTGCCCGTCCACCACCGGCACGACGACATGGCCGCCGGGTCGCTTCTTGAACGCCCCGATCAGTTCGGTCAGGTCGCCCGCCGCGATCAGCGGTTGGTCCGAGAGCACGACGAAGATCGCATCGAACTCTCCGCTGAGCGCGGCCAGGCCGATTCGCACCGAGCCCTCCTGTCCCAGAGCGTGCTGCTCGTTGTGCGCCACCGTCACCGAAAACCCCTGAACCAGCGCCTCGATGGCGCGCCGCGCGTGGCCCGTCACCACGACCACCTCGTCGACACCGGCACCGCTGAGGGCGACCAGCTGACGGCTGATCAGCGGAACTCCCTGAAGACGAATCAGCGGCTTGACCACTCCCCCCATGCGCCGGCCTTCGCCGGCAGCGAGCAGCACCGCGCCGATGCGCAACCTCGGGTACAAACCGCCGCCTTGTTTGAGCAAGCATCCCATCTCGTGTTCCCCTCTGTCGCGAACGAAGCCGCATGATCCGGATGCGTCCGCGCGCCTCGTTCGATTCTAGAGGGGCATGAGGCGCCGCACAGGACGCGCGCCAGCGCGAGGGCGGGGCTCGGACCGTCGACGTTCGCGCGCCGAGACCTCGAGCGACCACGAACGACAAATCGGAAGGCGCCGCGGCATTCCCAACGACTGTCTCTCTTCTTGCGAGCACTACAGGGCCAGGTTGTCGCTCGGCGACACGGCGTCGCCGCGCGAACGGTCCGCTGGCAAGCTGATCCTCGTGACCGCCATCTCGCCGACGCCGGCAGGCGAAGGCAAGACAACCGCGACCATTCCGAGAGCCTCTGCGCTCGACCCATTGATTAACATCGACAACAGGTTCGTCAGCCGCCAAGGAGTTCATCTCTGCGCTCCCGCTCCCGCTCCCGCTCTGCTGGACCGACATGCCGACGACCAGTCCTTATGAATCGACAGCCCAACCCCTGGCGCCTGTCGGTTGCGCCGATGATGGATCGGGCCGAAAACGTAGTAACGGCGCCACTTCCAGGGCTGGCGTGTGCACGTCGTGTGCGTTCGGAGCCACCTCGATGATTCAGCCTTCCGACTGCCAATGCTCAACTCAAGCGTTGACCGGCGCCGTGACAATCATCACGATCGTCGTCCCCGCTGTCGTCGCCATCATGGTGACCTGGCTCGCGCATCTGTTTACCGCCCGTCGTGAATCAAGCAAGATCAGCGCGGAGGCGATGCGTGCACGAAAAACGCTGCTCCGGGAAAAGTTGGAGTCGGTCATCGCGCTTGTCGGCGAGCAGGTCGATGCGCGAGACGCATACGCGATGGATGTCGTCGCGCTGGGTATTTATAGTTCTCTAGGGATTGCTGCGCCCTCGTCTATCTCGTCGCCGAAAGCCCCGGCGAGCGATCGAGCCGAGGCGATCGTCACGCTCTACTTTCCAGCGCTGTCCAGCGAGATGGCCGGCGTCCGAGCGGCCGCTCTCTCGCACTTGAAATTCATTTCGGCCGAGTTTGAAACCATGCGGGCTGACATGAAGGGCTATGCCAACGGCGCGGCGACAACGGCCAGCACGCGCATCGCTGAGGCGATGAGGGGCCTCATATACGCCCGGACGGCCTTGGCGGTGAAGGCCCGACAGATGATCGAAGGCGAGCTTGCGC
Organism: Burkholderiales bacterium; assembly: GCA_043731765.1. GTDB lineage: Bacteria > Pseudomonadota > Gammaproteobacteria > Burkholderiales > Casimicrobiaceae > VBCG01. Next base: position 1,195 of record JAYTIR010000113.1, on the reverse strand, counting down.
CGTGACGAAACGGTCTTGAAAGGGGCGGGGAAGCGGAACGATGAAGGCAAAGCCCCGGGCTTACGCGCGCTTCATTCCCGCATCGCACCGGCGCGCACTCCGTACCGAAACGCCTGAGAGTCCGAGAGAAGTAGCTGGCGCGTCACGCGTGACACCACCGCTACCCGACCGTGACGAAGCTCCACACGCGGCCCGCGCCGGTCACGCGCCCGGCGCGCTGCAGGGGGCGGGAGGAGCCGTGTCCTGCGGGACGAAACGATCTTTCCGAATAGATTTCGAGTAGCGGGAACGCTTCAGCCCGCAATGACGCCGTACAGCGCCATCCCCACGAACAGCACGGCGAAGCCCCACATCAGCAGGGCGCCGAAGCCCATGCCCTGCGCCGGCGCGCCGTGCTGCTGCTCAGCTGTCGAGTCGAGACGCTCCGAATAGCTCACGCCGGTGCCCGGAATGCCGACCGTGACGCGCGCGCCGCGCGTGCCGCCGACGTTCAGGGTCGCGCCAGGCGTGCCGATCGAGGTCGAGACGCCCGAGCGGCTGAGATTGACGGTCAAGCCGGAGAAGATCCGGATGCGTTTGCGGAAACGTAGGCCCATGCGCGATCCTACCGAACTCGCGGAACAAGGGGTGCGCGAAGCGCGCGCGCGATGCCGAGGGCGTCATACTTTGGGAACATTGGGAAGGAACAACTATGAGCGGGACGCAGCATGAGAAAGATCAGTTCGACGCCGTATACGCCGCGTGGAAGTTGGCCGACGACAACCGCCGCGAAAACCTGCTGCGGGCGAGAAATGGCGAGCCGTACGATTTCGCACAGCTTGATCGTGAGCGAACTCACGTCGACAGTCTGATGCGCGACCTGATGGAGAAGGCAAAGCCGTTCCTACACCCCAGGAAGTAGGGGGACCCCCCTGTCCGTTTTTCGCGGTTATGCGAATCGAGGCATCCCAACGGTTTCCGGGACCGGAATTTCTAACGATTTGACGTCCCCCTTGCTTTGCGCGGCCCTCGCGTCGCAAGGGGCGTTGACGCGCGCCTTGATGTAGGCTGGGTTCGATGGGCAAACGCAGCATCACCGTACGCATCGACCGCGTCGGCTTCACGCACGAGGAGCACTTCTTGTCGAAGGTCGACGCCGAGCACTGGCGCGAAATGATGGAGCAGACGCTAGCGATGCCCAAGCCGGCCGCCAGGG
>JAYTIR010000112.1:0-1864 GCA_043731765.1 Burkholderiales bacterium | reverse complement strand
ATTTCGATGAAATCGCCGTGGCACCAGACGCCGGGAAACTGTTCGAAGTACGCGGCGTGATATTTGACATTGCCCGGGTCGTTCCAGAACCCGATGGGCATCGACGGAAACGGCCGCGTACATACAAGTTCACCGCGGTGACCGCCGCCCGGCGGGTACGGCTTGCCTTCATCGTCGAACGCCTCGACGGCCATCCCCAGCATCCTGCATTGAATCTCGCCGCGATAGACAGGCAGGATGGTCGTGCCGCCGACGAAGCTGGCCACGATATCGGTGCCGCCGGACATCGACGACAGGCAGACATCCTTCTTCACCGCTTCGTACACGTAGTCGAAGCTCTCCGGCGCCAGCGGGGATCCGGTGGACAGCACGGCCCGCAGCGCGGAGAGGTCGAAATCGTCGGCGGGCCGCAGCGCCGCTTTTTTCAGCGCGTCGATGTATTTAGCCGAGGTGCCGAAGTGCGTCATGCGCTCGGCCTGCGCGAACTCCCAGAGGATCCTGCCGCCGCCGACGAACGGCGAACCGTCGTACAGCAGCAGCGTGGCGCCGGAGGCCAGGCCGGAGGCCAGCCAGTTCCACATCATCCAGCCGCAGGTGGTGAAGAAGAAAACGCGGTCGCCGCGACTGATATCGCAGTGCAGGTACTGCTCTTTCAGGTGCTGGACCAGCGTGCCGCCGGCGCCGTGCACGATGCACTTGGGCACGCCGGTCGTGCCGCTGGAATACAGAATGTAGAGGGGATGACTGAATGGAAGCCGCAGGAACGTGGGTGCCTTTGCAGTAAACGGCCGCACGAACTCGTCCCACCGCACTGCGGAGTCGATCGCTTGCAGACTCGCCGCGGCATTCACGTATGAAACGACGACGACGCGCTGCACCGAAGGCAATTTGCCGCGGACCTCGGCGATCTTGTCGAGGATGCCGATGGTCTTGCCGTTGTAGTAGTACCCGTCAATGGCGATCAGCACCTTGGGCTCGATCTGTCCGAAGCGGTCGAGAATTCCCTGCACGCCGAAGTCCGGCGAGCACGACGACCAGATCGCACCGAGACTCGACGTTGCGAGCATGCCGATGATGGCTTCCGGCAGATTGGCGACGATCGCACAGATCCGGTCGCCGTCGCCGACACCCGCAGCCGCGAGCGCCTGCTGGACCCGTGATACTTCGCCGGCCAGCTCGCGGAAAGTCAGCCTGCGCCGGACCTTGTCCTCGCCCCAGAACACCAGCGCATCGGCCTCGCTGCCGTTGTCCTTTGGGCTATCCGCCATCGCCGCGCTGTGCTTCAGCAGGTTCTCGGCGAAGCAGATCTTCGCGTCGGGGAAGTAACGCGCCCCTGGCATTCGGTCGCGGTCGACCACCGTCGTCGCACCGGGGTCGCCGACGACCCCGCAGAACGTCCAGATGTCGCGCCAGAAGTCCTCGAGGTTTTCGATCGACCAGCGGTGCAGCGCGGCATAGTCGTCGAACGCGATTCCGCGCCGCTTCGACACGTCGCGCAGGAATCGGGTCATCGTCGAGGATTCGATGCGCTCGGCGGAAGGCGTCCACAACAGTTCTGTATCCATGGGGACCATTCTAGCTTTCGGTTGAGCCCATCGCGACGATCGCCTGCGGCAACGCGATCGCCTTGTTCCTGCGGATGTCGATCCAGACGATTTTCGCCGCACCCTCGGCGTACAGCGTATCGCCGATCCTGAGCTCGTAGTACGACTCGATGCTCGACCGGCCTGGCTTGCCGAGCGACATCCGGACCTCGACCGTGCCCGGATAAGTCAGCGGCTTCAGGAACGTGCACGACGCGTTGATGATCACCATTCCCTCGTCGCGAGCGCCCGACAGCGCGCCGAACGTCTTTTCGTACCAT
>JAYTIR010000111.1:0-4359 GCA_043731765.1 Burkholderiales bacterium | reverse complement strand
GAGCGCCAATTTGATCGGCGGGAGGAGAATCGATTTCTTGAGGTCACGCTGCGCAGCGGGCGCAAGGACGTACTGTATCGCGGTGATCTTGTCAGCGGTGCGTTGATCGCGTCGGTGGTCGAGCGGGCCAAGGGCCTCGCGATCAAGCGGGCGCTGGCCAGCGGCGCCGAGGAGGGCATTTCGTCGTCCGATTTGCTGCTCTCGCTCGACGCGGAGTACGCGGAAAATGATATTTTTCCGCCCACGGATATCACGGAGGACTGGCTCAAGCTCATCGATTACGACTCGGAGAATGTGGTCCGCATCGCGCCGGTGCGGCCGGATGGGTGGCGCGGGGGCGCGACCAGGCGCGACGCGGTGATCTAATCTGATATGAACCGCGTCTTCGGCATCGAGACCGAGTTCGGGATCACCGTGGATGGCGTGGAGCACGTCGACGTCGTCGCGGAATCGATCGAGTTGGTCCGGCGCTACACCGACCATGGTGCGCTGATGAAGTGGACCTACCGGCTGGAGGATCCGCATCGAGACGCGCGGGGTTTCCGCGCGGCTGAATTACTGCAGGACACGGACGAGGCTGCGTATGTCGAGGTCGACCGCAACCGGCCCTTGAGCTTTGAGGAAATCAAGAGCGACCTCGTCCTGAGCAACGGCGCTCGCTTCTACAACGATCACGCGCACCCGGAGTATTCGACGCCGGAATGCACGACCTTGCAGCAGTTGGTCGCGCAGGAGAAGGCGGGCGAGCGCATCCTGGCTGAATGCGTGCGCCGGCGGAACAAGCGGCTGATTCCCGATGACAAGAAGGTCCGCGTGTACAAGAACAACACGGATTTCGTCGGCCACAGCTACGGCTGCCACGACAACTACCTCATGAGCCGGCACGTGCCATGGGAGCGCGTGGTGTCGGACATTCTGCCGTTTCTCGTCACGCGTCAGATTTTTGCGGGGGCGGGAAAGATGGGCGTCGAAATGGAGGGTGCGGCGGGACAGCCCGGCATCTACCAAATCTCCCAACGCGCCGATTTCTTTGTGGTCGTGACCAGCATCGACACGATGAACCGGCGTCCGCTGGTGAACACGCGCGACGAACCGCACGCCGACAGCACGCGCTTCCGCCGATTTCATGTCATCATAGGCGACGCGAACATGAGCGAATTCGCGTGCGCGTTGAAAATCGGCACGACGTCCCTGGTGCTCGATTTGATCGAGCAGGGACGCGCGCCCGCGATCGAGCTGGCGCAGCCGATCGAGGCGACCAAGGCGATCAGCCGCGACCCGACGCACGCGTGGATCGTCGAGCTGCAGGACGGTCGGAAAATCTCCGCCATCGAAATCCAGCGGCAGTATCTCGCGGCCGCGCGGCGGCTGCATTCGCAGCCTGAGGGCGAGACGAAGTGGATTCTTGACGAATGGGAACAGGTGCTGCACGACCTGAATCGCGACGTCACGCTTTGCCGGGACCGGTGCGATTGGGTGGCGAAAAAGTACCTGCTCGACACGTTTATGGCGGAGGAAGGCGTGACTGCGGACCATCCGTGGATGCAGTCGCTCGACCTGGAGTATCACAACGTCGACATCGAGGATGGCCTGCATCACGCGCTCGTGCGCGACGGGCAGATGCGAAGATTTCTCGATGAGGAGACGATCCGCAATGCGATCTTTATGCCTCCCGAGACGACCCGCGCGTTTTTTCGCGGTCGAGCGGTGGCGCGTTTCCAGCCGGAGATTGCGTCCATCCATTGGGACGAGGTCGTGTTCAATTACCGTGGGGAACGGCACCCGGTCTCGCTCAACCAGGCCTTCAACGACGCCGAACTCGCGCGCCTGAACGGCCTGATGAGCGAGGCGCAGTCGCTTGGTGAGCTCCTCCAGGCGCTGGGCCGGCGGGATTCCTGAGCAGAAAAAAAGCCGCAGCTTTCGCTCCGGCTCTTTTGAAAGTTACGACCGTGAAGTGGAGTCTCAGGCCGTTCGACGCCGGCGGATGAAGCCAGCCATGCCAAGCAGGCCAAGACCCGCGAGCGCGAGCGTCGACGGTTCCGGCACCGGGGTGACCCTGATGTTGTCGAGCAGCAGGCCGGACCCAAGTTGATTATTGCTCACGTCGATTACGCCGAACGAGATTTGATAGTTTCCCGCGGTGGCAATCGTGAACCCGGTGGAGGTCAAATAGTTCGTGCTGGCACTGAATCGGCTCGTCGCATCGCCCCCGTTACCGGGCAGGGGCGTCGTAAGCGCGTTCGCCAGCAGGATCGAGGTCGTTGCCTGGGTCGCCGTGTTTAACAACACCGCAAATGCGTAGTCCTGATGCAGGCCGTCGGCGGTCAGGAAGTTGTAGCTGAAGCTCACGACATCGCCGACGTTCAAGGTCGAAGGCAGGGTGAAGGAATAGCCTGAGCCTTCGATTGCAATTTGACCCGCGGGAGCCACCGCCTGGATCGTCCCCGCGGGCAGTCCGAGCGATGCATTTAAGGAGACGGCGGTGACCGCGTTGCCGTTGATCCCGCCGCCGTCGCTGGCATTGCTGCCAAACGTCGTCAGCAACAGTTGCCCGCTGCCCCCGGCCGCGACGATGCCGGCGTAAGGGCTCGTGATCCGGGCCGCATCTCCAAAGATGAAGCCGTTTGGCCCGATGCCGGTCTCGAAGTCCTGGACCACCACCGCTGGGGCGGTGGAGGCCAAAGCAAGACCGAGAATAACGAGCGCCAGGTGGAAGCCCGTTTGAGGCGAATGATTTCTCATTTTGGTCATAGTGCGAAGTTCGAGTGCAGGATTACGTGTAATTCCTTACGGTGTCACGACGAATTTCGTCCTGCTCGCCGACGCGCCGGCTGCATTGCTCACGCGGATGTTGCCGGTAATCGCACCCACGGGGACATTCGCCAGGATGGTGGTGCTGGAGATGACCACCACCCCGGTTGCCGGCTTGTTGTTGAAGAATGTGACCGTCGTTCCCGGGCCGAAGTTGGTGCCGGTGATTACGACTTGGCTGCCGACCTTGCCGCTCGCGGGCGAGAAGCTCGTGATGGTCGGTGAGGCAAACGTCACGACGTCCGTGCGGGCGCCCGTCGCATTGTGCATATGGGCCAGCACCAAGCCGAGGGAGCCATTAGCCTGGTAATTGGCGCCATTGTAGGTCACCGGAATCGTGGTGGTCGGCAGATCGTTGTAGAAGAACGGATCCAGGTTGCCGCCCTGGGCATCCAAGCCGGGCCTGGCCAGGTCGTAAATCAGCAGGCCGGTGTCATCGACGATGTTTTGAGTCTGGCGATCAAACGAGACAACCTCATACAAGAGCTGCGTCGGCAGGCCTGCGCCCGCCAGCGCGATGTCGGTCGCAAGGACCGGAATCGTGACGATACTATTATTGTAGCTGTTCGTGTCGCGCGTCGCGGGCGAGAGGCCATTAGTGCGGAAGCGGAAGAAAGTGCCCGTATTGGGGGGCGGACGTTGATCCACAATGACCGGCACATAGACATTGCTGCCGGCCGAGCCGTTCGCTTGGGAACTCAGGAAGATCGCGAAGCCGAAGGTGGCGCCGCCATCGACCGAGATAAAGATCTCCTTGTCCGAGCCATTGAAACTGGGCGTTGAGGCGTTGGCGAAGCCTTCGAGGAGGAATGTCAGAACGGTGTTCTGTGGGCTAGCGCCACGCTCGAGGTAATCGCTGGTTATGCCCACATACTTGAAGATGTCCTTATTGGCCGGCGGATTCGAGGAACCGGCCTGAGCGCTGACGTATTGCAGCTCGAATGGTTTCACCAAGCTGACGATGTCCTGATTGGCTGTATTGAACACCGCTCCGGTGTTCACCGGCGCGCCCGTCAGGCTAAGGGTGAACGAACCAGTGGCCGCCCCAGGCACGATCGCCGTGGGCGACGTGTGCATTGCGCTGATCGGTTTCGGCGAGGCATAGAGCGCCACGCGAATCGTCGGCTCCGGGCCGGCGGTTGGTGTCAGGACGGCATAACCCGTCTTGTCGGTGAGCCACTGGCGCGAACTGGGCAGGCTGAGCGCAACGGAGGCTTCCCGCACGTGCTTCAAGAGGTTGCCGGTCGCGGTGAACGTAACGGGAACCGATACCGTCGAACCGGCGGTCACCGTGACGGGCGAACCGGAACCCACCGTGAAGGTGGCGCCGGCGACCGGAGTTGCGTCGACGTAAGTCACGTTATAGGTCACGTCCGCGGCGCCCTTGTTGGTGACCGCGATGGTCTTACTCAGCGTGGATGAGGAATCCACCGGCACCTCGACGATGCCGAAGGACATACTGACCAAGCCGCGATCGGTCTGGTTGTAGGCGACGACGTTTGCCTTCGTCGCATTGGTGATGTCGATGCGGCCCGCGCCAACGCGGCC
>JAYTIR010000110.1:0-3049 GCA_043731765.1 Burkholderiales bacterium | reverse complement strand
TTCCGGGTAGATCGTGAATTTCTCCGGAATCACCAGTACGACGTAGGCAATGCCGCGGGCAGCCAGCCAATCGTGCCGACGAATGAGTTCGGCGACGGTCGCATCGACGTAATCTTTCGGAAAGGGAGCGACGCCACGATAGTGGCGATCCAGCGACAGGCCGTCCTCGCCCAGCCAGTAGTACCAGCCGGCGCGGCCGGGCAACACGGTCGCAAGGGCGGACACGCCAAAAAATTCCATCAGCGAGGCGTGGTGCAAACGGATCAACCTGTCACGTCCGCCAAAGCGGTCGGCAAACGCGCGCTCGAAGGCCGGAGGAAATGCGGTTGCCAATTCGAAGGACGGCCACGGCGCCATTCCCCGTTTTTCGAACAACGTCATTGTTCGCGACCACGTAAACGTCAATGCCGCGAGAGGCACGGCAAGCGCGAGCGCGAACAGTGCCGCCACGACGCGGTCGCGCCACGGATGCGTCGCGGGGGCTATCGGCGGCACCGGCGGCAAGGACAAGGGGTCGAAGGTCGCGGGCATCAGAAGCGGAAGTAGATGAACGGATTGTAGGTTCCTGCGGCGAGGAACGCGCTGGCCAGGATGCCGACTCCCACCAGCCAGCCGATGTCGGCGCCGAGCACGGCGGTTGCCGGCACGCCCGGTCTGGCGGCGACAGAATCGCGCCACGCGCCGATGCGCCGCGCGAGCGGTGTTGCGAACAGGGTGGCGATCAGCAGCGTGAACGCCACGAGCGGATCGAGATGCTGCGCGACCGGATGCTGCGCGGAATTGCCCTTTGCGAAACCGGCCAGCGCCTGGAAGTAGTCGATGGCGTGCTCCAGCGTGTTGCAGCGGAACAGCACCCAGCCTCCCATGACGACGCCCAGCGCATAGACATGTGACATGAGGCGCGCAATATATCCGCCGCGGCGCAAGGCGGAATCGAGTCCTGCCCGTTCGGCCACGAGGAACGCGCCGTGCCACATGCCCCACAGCACGAATGGCCAGCTCGCGCCATGCCACAGTCCGCACAGAAGGAACACGATGACGAGGTTCGCGTAGGCGCGGCGTTCGCCGCGCCGGTTGCCGCCCAGCGAAACGTACAGGTAGTCGCGGAACCAGTTCGACAGCGAGATGTGCCAGCGCCGCCAGAACTCGCGAATGCTGCGCGAGATGTACGGGTAATTGAAATTCTCGAGGATGCGAAAGCCGAACATGCGCATGAGCCCGATCGCCATGTCGGAGTAGCCGGAGAAGTCGAAATAGATCTGCAGCGTGTAGCACGCGAGGCCGAGCCACGCGAGCGGCGTGGTCAATTCGTTCGCGGGAAGGCCGAAAATCGCGTCGGCGGTGCGGCCGAGCGTGTTGGCGATCAGCACTTTCTTGCCCAGACCAAGTACGAAGCGGCGCGCGCCCCAGGCGAAATCCGCGACGCGCTGTTCACGGCTTCCGAGCTGCGCCGCGATGTCGCGCCAGCGGATGATCGGCCCGGCGATGAGTTGCGGGAAGAGCAGGATGTAGAGCGCGAAGCGGGGAATGTTGCGCTCGGCCTCGGCGTTGCGCTTGTACACGTCGACGACGTACGAAATGGCGTGAAAGGTGAAGAACGAGATGCCGAGCGGCAGCGGGATGGCGGCAACGGCGAGCGGCGTGATTGCCAGCACGGGCGCCAGCACGTTGACGTTGGCCACCGCGAAGTTCGCATACTTGAACAACGCGAGCGCCGTCAGGTTTCCGGCGACCGCCACGACGAGCCAGCGCTTGCGCAACCGCGCGTCCGTTGACCCGCCGATTGCGCGACCCATCACCCAGTTGAACGCCACCGAGCCCACGATCAGCGGCAGGTAGCGCGCCTCGCCCCACGCATAAAACGCGAGGCTCGCGACGAGCAGCACGCCATTGCGCCAGGTGCGTGGGAACGCGAAATACGCCGCCAGCGTTAGCGGCAGGAACAGGAACAGGAAAATCGGCGACGCAAAAACCACGGGGGATGGATTAATTCAAAGTCGGGGTCGGAGGCCGTTACGTTCTTACAGCGGCCTTTCGACCCCGGGCCCAGGAGAAGTTTTCCCCAATTCCACCAGGACCGGTGCGTGATCCGACGGCTTTTCGCCCTTGCGCTCATTGCGATCGACGCGACTCGCCGTGCACCGCGCGGCCAGCGGTGCCGACAGCAGGATGTGGTCGATGCGCATGCCGTGGTTCTTGGGAAAGGCGAGCTGGCGATAATCCCACCAGCTGAATGTCCTGGGCGGCTGGTCGAACAGGCGGAAACTGTCCTGCAAGCCTGCCGCCAGGAATTCGCGAAACGCGGCGCGCTCGGGCTCGGTGCACAGCACTTGTCCCGCCCACAGCGCCGGATCGTGCACGTCGCGGTCGTCCGGTGCGACGTTGAAGTCGCCCATGACGGCCACGTTCGCATGGCGAGACATTTCGTCACGCAAATAGCTCGCGGCGGCCGCGCACCAGTCGAGCTTGTAGCGATACTTGTCGGAATCCACGGATTGTCCGTTCGGCACGTAGAAATCGATGACGCGCACGCCCGCGATGGTTGCGGCGATGACGCGCTTCTGCTCGTCCGCGTGTCCGGGAATTCCCGCCGATACCTCGGTCGCCGCGAATCCGTCGCGGGCGAGGATCGCCACGCCGTTGTAGGTTTTCTGTCCTGCGAAGTGCGCGGTGTATCCCGCGGCGGCAATGTCCACGACCGGAAATTTGTGGTCCTCGAGTTTGGTCTCCTGCAGGCAGACGACGTCGGGTTTGTTCGCGGCAAGCCATGCGACGAGGCGCGGCAACCGCATTTTGAGCGAATTGACGTTCCAGGCGGCAAGGATCATCGGGCATTCCGGATGTTCAGATCGGGTAGCATTATCGCCGAGGGGGCGCTTCGTTGCGCGCCATGTTCCTATCGAAAGGGCAGACCGATGAGATGCAACAGCTCAGGAGGGTGCATTGCGATCGCCGGCGTAGTCATTCTCGCTACGGGATTCGGCATTGCCCGGGCGCAGCAGATAACGCCTTCGCCGGCGTTTGGCGCCACGACGCTGCGCGCGCCGGC
>JAYTIR010000109.1:0-1835 GCA_043731765.1 Burkholderiales bacterium | reverse complement strand
TCATCCATCGTCGCCAGCAGGTGGCAGTTCTTGAGCAGCAGCGTGTTGTTCATGGGGCTCGCAGGGCGGTCGGCATGCCATAAAAATAGCATTCTTGCCACCGGTGATTTCGATTATCCTTTCCGTCCATGCAAAGTGCCCTGGAAGTCCGCTACGTTTTCCCGCGGCCGAATCGCCGCAATTCCAACCCGCCCCTGCTGTTCGTCCACGGCGCCTATTGCGACGCATGGTGCTGGGAAGTCTACATCCTGCCATGGTTCGCCGCCGCCGGTTATCCGGCGTATGCGTTGTCGCTGCGTGGTCATGGCAAGAGTCCTGGCCGCGAAGAAATGGGCTCGCTGCATCTGGACGATTACATCGACGACATCAGGCAAGTCGTGGCCGAACTGCCGGCGCGGCCGGTGCTGATCGGGCATTCGATGGGCGCGACGCTGGTCGAGCGGCTGGTCGGCGAGGAATCCTTTCCCGGCGCGGCGCTCATCTGCCCCGTTCCGCCGTCAGGGTTGCTGCCGGTGCTCACGCGGCTGTGGTGGGGACGGCCCGAGTTTTTCTGGAACGCGCAAAGACTGCATCGCGGCGCGATCGATCCGGTCGCGATGTCGACATTGCGCGAATTCTATTTCACCACCAACGCCGCGCCCGAAGTTCTGGCCGGTGCGATGCGTCACTTGTCTCCCGAGTCGCCGAGCGCGGTGATGGAACTGGCATGGCGCGGCATGTCCTCGCGCGCGGAAGACCACGCGACCCCGATGTGCGTGGTGGCGGCGGGCAACGACGCGCTGTTTACGCCGGAAGACGCGCAGGCGACCGCGGCGCGCCATGGCGTCGACGCCATTGTGCTCGATGGTTTGCCGCATATGCTGATGCTTGAGCCCGGCTGGGAGCGACTCGCGCACACGCTGCTCGAGTGGATCGAGCGGTCGGTGCGTGCGCCGGAAGCGGGGCCGGCGTCGCCTGCCCCTGATGCCGGATGACGAGGTCAATGAACGCGCCGGATTCGAGCGGCCGGGCGAAGTAGTGTCCCCGGTAGTCGTCGCAGCCGCGTTCGGTGAGGAACGCGAGTTGCTCCGCCGTCTCGACGCCCTCGGCAACCCCATCCAGTCCCAGGCTGTGCGCGAGCGCGATGATCGCCGCGGTGATTGCCTTGTCGTCAGGATCGGTGTGATATTGTGGATGATTGATTGGTCGATCTTCAGCGTGTCGGTGCGGCTCCAGCGCAGCGCTCCGTCATCCATGACGTTGTGCAGTTCGATCACCGAGGGTTCGCCCCGGCACGCCTGCTCGACCAGCGGCTGGAGTGCGCCAGCGAACTCCGCACCACGGACTTCGGCGACGGTGCGTCCGACTACTTGCTCGCGGCGCACGTTCCGGAACTCATGTCGTTCCCGCCGGTCTCCGGCCGCCGCAGCGGCTCGCAAAATCGAGGACAATCAGGCGGCAGTTGCAATCTTGGACGGCGACCTGGACTGCCCGTGGAAATCCCGCTTAACACTCCGGTCCGCACTACGGCAGTCGTGCGATAACCAATAACTCTGAGAAAAACTCGTGCCCAAGCTTCCCTTCGTTCTCCTGCAATCCGGCCACGGAAGGCTGGTAGTACTTGCGATTCCGCTTTTTGCTCCGTGCACCGGCTTCGCTGCCGGGTTCGATGGCGTGCAATTGGGCATCGCATGGAGCATACCGTTCGTCGGGATATTGCTGTCCATCGCACTTTGCCCGTTGCTCGTTCCTTCCTTTTGGCACCTTCACTTCGGCAAAATCTCGGCGGCCTGGGTGCTCGCCTTTCTGATTCCCTTCGGGATGCATTACGGCGCGTCGGAAACGATTCGTCAGGT
>JAYTIR010000108.1:0-34054 GCA_043731765.1 Burkholderiales bacterium | reverse complement strand
CTGCGGTATTGGCCGAGTTCGTGCTGTAGCGCAACGCGGTTGGCCAACGCGATATCGCGCCACATTTCCGGCGACGCCCCGGCGATCCGTGTGAAATCGCGAAAGCCCGAGCCGGCCTGCGCAAACATCTGCGTTGCTTCGGGACGCGCCGCAAGTTCGTCGACGTACGCAAACGCGAGGAGATGCGGCAGGTGCGATATTGCCGCGAAGATCCGGTCGTGTTCCTCCGGACCCGCAGCCACGACGTGAGCGCCGCAGGCTTGCCAGAGTGCGCTCACGCGCTCCAATGCCTCCGGATGGGTTTCCGCAAACGGCGTGGTGATGACGGTCCGGCCGTCGAACAAAGTTGCAACGGCGGCGCCCGCCCCCGAACTGGCCGCGCCCGCAACGGGATGCGCAGGAACAAAGCGTCCAAGGCGCTTGCCGAATGTTGCGCGCGCGGCATGGATGACGTCCTGTTTGGTGCTGCCGGCATCCGTAACCACGGTATCCGCTCCAATGCCTTGCGCGATGGCCGCAAACAGCGCCGGATATTGCGCGACGGGTGTTGCGACCAGCACGGCGTCGGCGTCGCGCAATTCTTGCGTCCAGGCGTCGCCCAAGCGCCGCGCGCGATCGATGACGCCAAGGCGCAGGGCTTCGTCGAGATTCGCGGCCGTTCTGCCGATGCCAACGACAGACCCGACGGCACCTGCGCGTTTCAACGCCAGCGCGCACGAGCCGCCGATGAGGCCGACGCCGACAACGACGAGTTTTTCGATGCGCAAGTTGGATGGAAAATGAAGGGAAGCGAGCGTCAACGATCCAGCGCGGTCGCGAGCGCGGCCAGGAAACGCTCATTCTCGCTCGCGAGGCCAACCGAGATGCGCAACCACTCCGGCAGACCGTAATTGGCGACCGGGCGCACGATCACGCCCTGCGCGAGCAGCCGCTGATAGACACCTGTCGCGTCACCGACTTTTGCCAGGACAAAATTGCCATGGGATGGCAGTGACGCGATGCCCAACGCCGCGAATCCGGCAGCCAGCTGCGCAAGGCCTGTCCGGTTGAGCGCGCGGCTGATATCGACGTAATCCGAATCCGCAAATGCCGCGAGAGCCGCCGCCTGCGCGAGCGCATTGACGTTGAAGGGCTGGCGCACGCGGTTCAACATGTCGGCAACGCCCGCATCCATGATCCCGTAGCCGATGCGCAATGCCGCCAGTCCGTAGGCCTTGGAGAACGTCCGCGACACCACGAGATTCGGATGGCGCGAAATCCAGCTCACGCTGTCGCATCGGTCCGCCGGTTCAAGATATTCGTTGTACGCCTCGTCGAGCACCACGAGGACATCGCGCGGTATCGAGGCAATGAAAGCCTCCAGTTCCGCAGCCGCCACAAACGTGCCCGTCGGATTGTTCGGATTGGCCACGAATACGATGCGGGTACGGGGCGTGATCGCTTCGCGCATCTGCGGGAGGTCGTGCCCGAAATTCCTGGCTGGCACCTCGATGCCGATGGCGCCGCGCGCGCGCGTGGCAAGCGGATACACGGCGAACGCATGCTGCGCATAAATGGCTTCATCATCGGGACGCAAGAACGCCTGCGTGGCCAGTTCCAGAATGTCGTTCGAGCCGTTTCCGAGCACGATCTGCGAAGGCGCAATGCCGAGCTTTTCCGAGAGCGCCGCCTTGAGCGCAAATCCGTTGCCGTCCGGGTAACGCGTGACCTCGGCCGCGGCCGCGGCAATGGCGGCGAGCACGGCGGGACTCGGCCCACGCGGATTTTCGTTGGACGCGAGTTTCACGATCGACTTCGGATCGAGGTTCAGGTCGCGGGCCACATCCTCGATCGACTTACCGGGAACGTATTGCGCAAGTTCGCGCACATAAGCGGGCGCAGCGGGAGCGACCAGGGTCATCGGGTTCCGGTCCGGCAATTTGTAAAATCAATCGAGCGCTGCTGGATACGAGCCCAGCAACTTGAGGAACGGCGCCTTCTGCGCGAGTTCGGCAAGCGCTGCCGACAGCTTCGCGTCGTCGCGATGGCCGACCAGGTCGACGAAGAAGAGGTACTCCCACAGGCCCGTGCGCGCCGGCCGCGACTCGAATCGCGTCATTGAAACTTCGTGGCGTGCCAACGGTTCCAGCAGTTCATATACGGCGCCGGGCCGATTGGGACACGACATGACGAGCGATGTTTCGTCCCGGCCCGACGCGCCCACATTCTGCCGTCCAAGAACCCAGAAGCGCGTGGTGTTGTTCGGCTCGTCCTCGATATGCGGCGCGAGTATCGAGAGTCCGTAGATCGCCGCGGCGTTCTCGCCCGCGATGGCCGCGGCCCCAGGCTCGGTGGCCGCAAGCCGCGCCGCCTCCGCATTGCTCGAAACGGCCACACGAGGCACGGTGGGCAGTTGCGTCGCGAGCCAATGCACGCATTGCGCAAATGACTGGGCGTGGGAGTAGATCCGTGTCACCGTAGACAGGGAACTCGCATTGGACAACAGGTTCTGCTGGACACGCAGCTTGACTTCGCCGCATACGGACAGGTCGGTTGAGCACATGAGATCGAGCGTGCGTCCGACCGCGCCCTCGGTGGAATTTTCGACCGGCACCACCGCATAGTCGGCCTGGCCGCTCTCGACGGCGCGGAAAATTTCGTCGATCGTCGCCAGTGGTGCGGCAGCGACGAACGCGCCGAAATGTTTTCCGACGGCCGCATGGCTGAACGTGCCGGCCGGCCCCAGGTAGGCAACCTTCAGTTTCTGCTCGAGCGCCAGACACGCCGACATGATCTGGCGAAACACGCCGGTCACGACCTCGTTGGCCAGCGGACCGGTGTTGTTGGATGCGAGCGTGGCGAGTACCTGCGCTTCGCGTTCGGGCCGGTAGGCGGAATTGCCCTCCTTGAGCTTGCCGATCGCCTGCGCGTGTTTCGCGCGCGCGCTGAGGCTTGCGAGGATCTCACGGTCGAGCGCGTCGATCGCTGTCCGGTGGCCGGCGAGTTCACTTTCCTGGTCGTTTGGGTCCGCAGTGGGCATGTCGGGTTTTCGTGATTCGGCAGGTGGATGGCTTTGCCTACTCTTCGTCGCCTTCCTCGTCCGTTTCGGCAACGCGCTCCAGGCCGGCGAGCTTTTCACCGTCGTCCAGATTGATCAGCGTAACGCCCTGCGTGGACCGGCTCATTTCGCGGATCGACTTCACGCTGGTGCGAATCAGTACCCCGCCCGTGGAAATGAGCATGACCTCGTCGTCCGGCCGCACCAGCGACGCACCGATCACCTGGCCATTGCGCTCGCTCTGCTGGATCGCGATCATGCCCTTCGTGCCGCGGCCGTGTCGCGTGTACTCGACGATCGGCGTGCGCTTGCCATAACCCTGTTCGGTCGCCGTCAGGACGGACTGCGTTTCGTCCTCGGCGACCAGCATCGAAATCACGCTTTGGCCGCGGGCGAGCATCATGCCGCGAACGCCGTGCGCGGTGCGGCCCATCGGCCGGACATCGTTTTCGTCGAAACGCACTGCCTTGCCGCCCGAACTGAACAGCATCACGTCGTGCGTGCCGTCGGTCAGCGCCACCCCGATCAACGAATCACCGTCGGACAGGTCGACGGCGATGATGCCGGAAGGACGCGGGCGCGAGAATTCCGACAGCGGCGTCTTCTTGACCGTGCCCATTGCCGTGGCCATGAACACGAACTGGTCCTCGGTGAATTCCTTGACCGGCAGGATCGCCGTGATCTTTTCGTTGTCGACCAGCGGCACCAGGTTGACGATGGGCTTGCCGCGCGACAGGCGCGACCCCTGCGGCACGTTGTAGACCTTGAGCCAGTACACTCGCCCGCGGTTGGAGAAGCACAGGATGTAATCGTGCGTGTTGGCGATGAACATCCGGTCGATGAAATCGTCTTCCTTGGTTGCCGTGGCCTGCTTGCCCCGGCCGCCGCGGCGCTGCGCACGATATTCCGCCACGGGCTGCGACTTCATGTAGCCGCCGTGCGACAACGTCACCACCATGTCCGCCGGCGCAATGAGATCCTCCAGCGAAAGATCGACGCCCTGCGCGACGATTTCAGAACGGCGCTGGTCGCCGAACTGGTCGCGGATCGCATTGAGCTCATCGCCGATGATCGTCGTGACGCGCACGGGCTTGGCGAGGATATCGAGCAGATCGACGATCAGCTCCATCACTTCGCGGTATTCGCCCGTGATTTTTTCCTGCTCGAGCCCGGTGAGCCGCTGCAGACGAAGCTCGAGAATTGCCTGCGCCTGCGCGTCCGACAGCCGGTAGCCTTCCTTGCTAGAACCGAATTCCTGCGGCAGCCCTTCCGGGCGCGCGGCATCCGCGGCCGCTCGCTGCAACATTTCCTCCACGATCATCGATCGCCACCGCCTGGCCATCAACGCGGTCTTGGCTTCCGGCGGCGTCGGCGAAGCCTTGATCAACGCGATGATTTCGTCGACGTTGGAGAGGGCAACTGCGAGACCTTCGAGAATGTGGCCGCGTTCGCGCGCACGGCGCAACTCGAAGCGCGTGCGGCGCACGACCACTTCGCGCCGGTGGATGAGGAAGTACTCGAGGAACTGCTTGAGGTTGAGGATGCGCGGCTGGCCGTCGACCAGCGCCACCATGTTCATGCCGAAGCTGTCCTGCAGCTGGGTGAGCTTGAACAGGTTGTTGAGGACGATCTCCGTCACTTCGCCGCGTTTCAGTTCGATCACCACGCGCATGCCGGACTTGTCCGACTCGTCGCGCAGGTCGGAAATGCCCTCCAGTCTTTTTTCGCGGACGAGTTCGCCGATCCGGATGAGCAGGTTCGCCTTGTTCACCTGGTAGGGAATCTCATCGACGATGATCGCCTGGCGTCCACCCTTGTCGATGTCTTCGATGTGCGTGCGCGCGCGGATCACCACGCGGCCGCGGCCGGTGCGGTAGCCCTCACGCACGCCTTCTTGCCCGTAGATGATCCCGGCGGTCGGAAAGTCGGGCGCGGGAATGATCTCCATCAATTCGTCGATGGTGATTTCCGCGTTACCCAGGAGCGCCAGGCAACCCGAGATCGTTTCCGTCAGGTTGTGCGGCGGGATGTTGGTGGCCATCCCCACCGCGATGCCGGACGACCCGTTGATGAGCAGATTGGGCAGGCGCGACGGCAATACCGCCGGCTCCAATTCCTTGCCGTCGTAATTCGGGACGAAATCGACCGTTTCCTTGTCAATGTCGGCAAGGAGTTCGGATGCGATCCTTTGCAGCCGGCATTCGGTGTAGCGATAGGCGGCCGCGGAATCGCCGTCCACCGACCCGAAATTGCCCTGGCCGTCGATCAACGGGTAGCGCAGCGAGAATTCCTGCACCATCCGGACCAGTGCCTCGTACGTGGCGCTGTCGCCGTGCGGGTGGTACTTGCCGAGAACGTCGCCCACGACGCGCGCGCATTTCACATAAGGGCGGTTCCAGGCGATATTCGCTTCGTGCATTGCAAACAGCACGCGGCGATGCACGGGTTTGAGGCCGTCGCGGACGTCCGGAAGGGCGCGCCCCACGATCACGCTCATTGCGTAATCGAGGTACGAATGCCGCATTTCGGCTTCGAGGCTGACGGGAAGGGTTTCTTTGGCGAACTGCTCCATGGGCGGCGGGTAGGTTTCGGTGATAAGCAGGGTTGGAATGCGGGCGAAGCGCTAAATGGGCCGCGGACACGGGCTTTTCGGGTTGGGCGGCCGGCGGCGGCGCCTTTTTGCGGCGCACACACGGGCCGGAACCTTTCCGGAGGCCCTTGAAAGCACGCAATTTTATCACGGCGTTGTATTGCCGCGACAGTTGTTGCCCCCTTGGAGGCCTCCCTTCCCTTTTCTTTGCGGCGCGAAAACCCGTGTGCTATATTTCCAAGGGAGACAAGCATTTGTCGCGTCAGGCATTTAGCGTGATGCGCAAAATCGCAAGTTCGTATAAAACGTGTTCAAAACCAAAGCCAAAGGGGTAAAACAATGACTCGACGCTACGTGTGCGGTGCATTTGCTGGCGCGATGGCTGTGGCGTTCGCCGGCAGCGTCGGCGCGCAAATGGCCGATCCAAGGGGTTACGTTCCCGGTACCGCGCCGTGCTCGCCAGGGTATTGGTGCGATGCCTATCCGACGCCGACCGACGGTACCCCGAAGAGCGGCGTCTACAACGGCACCAAGGGACTTTCCGGCAACCTGTGCTGGCGCACTGGCTACTGGGCGCCGGCGATGGCAATCATCCAATGCGATCCGGACCTGGTACCGAAGGCCCCGCCGCCGCCCCCGCCGGCTGCCGCTCCGCCGCCCCCGCCGCCTCCCGCTCCGGCGCCTGCTCCGGCCCCTGCTCCTCAGGTGCAAAAGATCACGCTGGCATCGAAGGCGCTGTTCGACTTCGACAAGGCGGTTCTGAAACCTGAAGGCAAGGCCGCGATCGACAGCGAAATCCTGTCGAAGCTGGCTGGAGTGCAGAAGCTCGAACTGGTCCTGGTCACGGGTCACACCGATCCGATCGGCACCCAGCAGTACAACCAGAAGCTGTCGGAACGTCGCGCTGACGCCGTCCGCGACTACCTGGTGAGCAAGGGTGTGCCGAAGGACAAGATCGAGACGCTGGGCATGGGCAAGACTCAACCCATCCCGGGCCTCACCTGCAACCAGAAGAGCATGAAGGAAAAAATCGCCTGCTACGCACCGGATCGTCGCGTGGAAGTCGAAGTCAAGGGCGAGATCGTCAAGAAGTAAGTCGCCTTCTGACCTCACAAAAGCCCCGCCTCGCGCGGGGCTTTTTTTTGCACAATGGAAAATGCGACACTGGCGGCGTGACTCCGATGAACGTTTCCCGAACTGTTGATCTGCGCATCGACGCCGGCTGGATCATCCCGGTCGAGCCGTCCGGCGTGCTCACGAGTCACGCGCTGATCGTGGACAAGGGCCGGATCGTCGCGTTGCTCCCGGTGGCTGCCGCCGACGATGCCTTCGCGCCGCGTGCGACGCACAACCTGCCGACGCATGCACTGATCCCCGGACTGGTGAATGCCCATGCGCATGCGGCGATGACGCTGATGCGCGGCGTCGCCGACGACATTCCACTGAAGGCGTGGCTCGAGGAACACATCTGGCCTCTCGAGGCGCGCTTCGTATCACCCGATTTCGTCTACGACGGGACGCTCACCGGCGCTGCCGAAATGCTGCGCGGCGGCGTGACCTGTTGCAATGACATGTATTTTTACCCTGCTGCTGCCGCGCGTGCCTTCGAGTCGGCCGGAATGCGCGCGATGCTCGGCATGCCGGTGCTCGACTTTCCCACACCCTATGCCGCCGATGCCGACGCCTGTCTGCAACAGGGACTCGCAGCGCGCGACGCTTTCAAGCATTCGCCGCTCCTGTCCTTTTCGCTCGCCCCGCACGCTCCGTACACGGTCAGTGACGCATCGTGGGAAAAGATCGTCATGTATGCACGGCAGCTCGACCTTGCCATTCAGACGCACCTGGCCGAAACCCGCCATGAAGTGGACGAAGCCCTTGCCGCCACCGGCATGACGCCACTCGCGCGGCTCGACCGTCTTGGTGCAACGGGCCCGACGTTCATTGCGATCCATGCCGTGCATCTCGAAGCTGCGGACCTGGAACTCCTCGCCGCGCAACATTGCCACGTCGTGCACTGCCCGGGGTCCAACATGAAGCTCGGCAGCGGCATCGCGCCCGTCACCGAATTGTTGCGACGTGGCATCAATGTCGCCCTGGGCACCGACGGCGCGGCATCCAACAACCGGCAGGACCTGCTTGGTGAAATGCGACTCGCGAGCCTGTTGGCGAAGGTTGCGAGCGGAGATCCTTCGTCAGTTCCGGCCGCCACGGTCCTGCGCATGGCGACGTTGAACGGCGCCGCCGCACTGGGACTCGACGCGCAAACGGGTTCTCTCGAATCGGGCAAGCAGGCGGACGTCGTGGCCATCGACCTGTCGGGAATCGGCACATCGCCGCTGTACGATCCGGTATCTCACCTCACCCATGTCGCCGGGCGCGAATGCGTGACCGATGTCTGGGTGGGTGGGCAACACGTGGTGGCGGACCGTCACCTGACCACCATCGACGAACGCGCAATTCTCGCGCGCGCCCGCGCGTGGCAACAACAACTGGCAACCTGAACCATGACCTCCCATTCCGCATCGCACGCCGCGAGCAACGTCGATCCGGCCGAGCTTGCCAAGTTTTCGGCACTGGCGCACCGCTGGTGGGATCCTGAAAGCGAGTTCAAGCCGCTGCACGACATCAATCCACTGCGCGTGGAATGGATCGAGGCCGTGGCAGGCGGGATCGAAGGCAAACGCGTGCTGGACGTCGGGTGCGGCGGCGGCATCCTGGCCGAGGCACTTGCGCAGCGCGGCGCGCAGGTGACAGGCATCGATCTCGGGGAAAAGGCGCTGGGCGTGGCGAAATTGCATCGGCTCGAGACGGGCGTGGCCGTCGATTACCGGCTGGTGGCGGCCGAAGCGCTTGCGGCGGAGTCGCCCGGCACTTTCGACGTGGTGACGTGCTTGGAAATGCTGGAGCACGTGCCCGATCCTGGTTCGATCGTTGCGGCATGCGCAGCGCTGGTGGTCCCGGGTGGCACGGTCGTTTTCTCGACGCTTAATCGCAATCCGAAGTCCTACCTGTTAGCCATCGTCGGCGCGGAATATCTGCTGAACCTGCTGCCCAGGGGAACGCACGATTGGGCCAAGTTCCTGCGGCCGGCGGAACTCGCGACATTTGCGCGCCGGTCGGGACTCGATCTGACCGATCTGATCGGCATGACGTACAACCCGCTCACCAAGGTGTACCGCCTCGAACCGGATACGTCGGTCAACTACCTCGCCGCTTACCGCAAACCCGATTCCGGCGCGCGACATGCCGGCTGACGCCGCGCGCCCCTCGGCGCGCCCGCTGCCAGTCGACGCGGTGCTGTTCGATCTGGACGGCACGCTCGCCGACACCGCAGGCGACCTGTCGGGCGCGCTGAATCGCGTGCGCGCGGAACGCGGTCTGTCTCCTGTGCCAATGGCCAGCCTTCGCGCACATGCGTCCTCCGGCGCTCGCGGCCTGCTCGGCGCCGGGATGGGCATCACGCCGGAGGCGCCCGAATACGCGGAACTGCGCGAAGCCTTTCTCGACCATTACGAAACGTGCCTCGCGGAAACCACGGTGCTTTTCGCCGGAGTGGCCGAATTGCTCGACGCCATTGAGCAGCGCGGCCTCAAGTGGGGCATCGTCACGAACAAATTTTCGCGCTTCACCGGACCGGTGGTGCATGCGCTGGCCCTTGCGCAACGTGCATCCGCGGTCGTGTCCGGCGACACGACGCCGCATCCAAAACCACATCCCGCGCCATTGCTGCATGCTGCCAGCGGACTTCGGGTTCCGCCCTCGCGGTGCGTGTACGTAGGCGACGATTTGCGCGACATCGTTGCGGGCAATGCCGCCGGCATGGCGACGATCGTCGCGGAGTATGGATATATCGGCGATGGCGACGCCAGCGATTCGTGGCCCGCAACCGGATGGATTGCCGATCCGCTCGCCTTGCTGAACTGGCTTCCGCCCGCCCGTCCTCGCTAAGGACACGTCCCCGCATTCTGGAGCAACCATTCACGCGGCACGCCGCCACGCGAACCGACGAGCCGCACGGCCTGCCCCGCGGCCAACGGACGCAGCACGGCGTTGACGACGTCGTCCGGTGCCCGCAATGCGATTCCATTGGCCTGCTCGATGCGGTCGCCTTTTTTCATCGCGAGCATCGCGGAAAAGCCGCTCTCATCGCGTACGGTCAGTGCGCCGCGATCCGTTGTCGCCAGCGCGGCCCAGGTGTCGGGTTGCGCGACGATGCCCCCGACGAGTTCCGCGTTCAAGCGCAGGATGTCTCCCTTGAATCCGGGCGGCGGCGTGCACGCAGCATTTTTTCCCACCGCGGCTTTGGCGACCGACTTTGCCGCGGGCGCCACCGCGGCTTCGCGCAGGAAGATTCGGCGTTCGCCGCCGGCGTCCCTCACAGTGACACCTTCGCGTTGAATCGACACCAGCGTTACCCCGTCCGCAATGGCCTGTCCCGCCGCAACGAGCTTCGGGCCTGCCGGCAAGCGGAACAATGCATAGCCCTTGCCGCCGTCTTCGGCGAGAACGCCAAGCAGCCGCATTTCGCCGGTTGCAGTACGCGTCGGCGCTTCAATCGCGGACGGCGTTCCGGTGGGTGCCGCGAACAATCCAGACGCCTGCAGCGCCAGCGCCGGGTCTTGCGGTCCGGCGGGCACGAAGTCGGTCGTGGCAGGTCCGAGCCAGCGCCATCCCCACCAGGCGAGCACGCAGGCCAGCAGCCCGGCAGCCGCAACAATCGCCAAAGCGGCGAAGACCGCGAGCGCGCGGGAACCCCAGGGCGATGCCGTGGCGACCGGGCTCATGCGACCGAAATGCGCCGTGGCACGCCGCTATAATCGTTGGTCTCCCGCACGGATCCTCCGCGTGAATCCCCGTCTATCGCTGTTGCAACCCTATCCGTTCGAACGCCTGCGTGCGCTGTTCGCTCTTGTAACGCCCGATCCCGCGAAGCGCGCGATCAGCCTGTCGATCGGCGAACCAAAACATCCGACCCCGCGCCTGGTGCTCGATGCCCTGGCTGCCGGCGGCGCGGGCCTTGCCAATTATCCCATGACCGCCGGCTCGCCCGTCCTGCGCGAAGCCATTGCCGGCTGGCTCGCGCGCCGCCATGCAATACCAACTCTTGATCCGGCGACGCAGGTCTTGCCGGTCCTGGGGAGCCGCGAGGCGCTATTCGCCTTTGCGCAGGCCATCATCGACGACACTCGCGCCAACGCCACCGTGGTCGTTCCCAATCCGTTCTACCAGATTTACGAAGGCGCGGCGCTGCTTGCCGGCGCCACCGTCTGGTGCGTCAATGCGGACCCCGCCGCGTCATTCGCGCACGACTGGCGCGGTGTTCCGGCCGACGTATGGCGGCGCACGCAACTCCTCTATGTCTGCTCGCCGGACAATCCGACCGGCCGCGTCTTCGGTCTCGACGAATGGCGCGAGTTGTTTGCGCTGTCTGATCGATACGGTTTCGTGATTGCTTCCGACGAATGCTACTCGGAGATATATTTCGACGAAGCGCGGCCGCCGCTTGGTGCGCTCGCCGCGGCGCATGCGCTTGGGCGCGACGGTTATCCGCGGCTGGCCGTATTCGGAAGCCTGTCGAAGCGATCCAACGCGCCCGGCCTGCGCTCAGGCTACGTGGCCGGAGACGCGGCGCTCATGAAGGCGTTTTTGCTTTATCGCACCTATCATGGAGCGGCCATGTCGCCGGCCGTTGCAACCGCCAGCATCGCGGCGTGGAACGACGAAGCGCATGTCATTGCCAATCGCGCCGAATACGCGGTCAAATTCTCCACGTTGCAACCCGTAATGGCCCCGTGGCTGCCCTGCGCCATGCCGGATGCCGCGTTCTACCTCTGGGCCACGACACCTGTTGACGACACGCTGTTTGCCCAACGTTTGTTGGCCGAGGAGAATGTGTCGGTCGTTCCCGGAAGTTTCATCGCCCGCGAGGCACATGGCCTGAACCCGGGACAAGACCGGGTCCGGCTCGCCCTGGTCGCGCCCAAGGCCGAATGCGCGGAGGCCATCGGCCGGATCGTGGCTTTCACGCGACGGCTGTGAACCTTCCGCTCACCTGCCGAACGCTTTATCCCGTTCCGTAACGTTCTGTCGGACAGGGGTTTGCGGCAGCGGATGCAGCAATAGAATTGCGCAATGGCTACGATCATCGAAACTCCTGTCCCATCACCGGGGCCGCTGGCCGCGCTTGCCCGTGGTTTTCACGCCTCCTGGCTGACCGTGTTGCTGCTGGTTGCGATCAACACCGGCGTCGCAGCGCTCCTGTCCATCGAAGATTCGCGGCCATTCTGGCATCCCTTCATCTCCGCGCAGACCATCGGCCTGTTGATCGCCTACGCAGTCAACACCGCGGAGCCGTGGGGCAAGCGCCACCCGGTCTGGCGATTGACCGCAGCGGTGGCCGTCGGCACCGTCGTGGGCGTCCTGCTCGTCATCGCCATCAAGGGCTACGTCATCGGGGCGGAAAACTACAGCGTCGGATACGTTCGCCTGCACCCGGGCACTTTTGTCGGGACGGCGTTTTCGGCCTTCATCATGGGCATGTGCGTGAGCTTCATTTTCCTGTTCAAGTTCCGTGAGGCGCATGCCGCCGCCGCATTGCACCGGGCCGAAGCCGAACGCCACCTGATGTCGAAGCATGCCGTCGAGGCCGAATTGAAGCTCATGCAGGCGCAGGTCGAGCCGCATTTCCTGTTCAACACGCTCGCCTCCGTCCAATACCTCACCGAAACGGATCCGCGCGAGGCCGGCAAACTTCTCTCACACCTCATCGACTATCTTCGCGCGGCGCTGCCGCAACTGCGCGCGAGTTCGACGACTCTGGGCAAGGAAGTCGGCCTTGCGGCCGCCTATCTCAACATCCTGCAGATGCGGATGGGGGCGCGCCTGGCCTTCACCATCGACGTGCCGGCCGATCTGGCGCAGCATCCGTTTCCACCCAACCTGCTGATCTCGCTGGTCGAGAACGCCATCAAGCATGGCCTGGAACCGGCTGCCGCCGGTGGCACGATCCGCGTCGTTGCGCACCGCGAGGGCGATGAGGTCATGGTGAGCGTGGTCGACACCGGTCGCGGCAGCGCCGCGGCGGCGCCCGACCAGCCGGGCAATGGCGTGGGTCTCACCAACGTGCGCGAAAGGCTGGCGGCATTGTATGGAACACATGGGCGGTTTACGCTCGAGGAGGAACCGCCGCACGGCTCGCGGGCCACGCTGTCAATCCCGTTCGAATCCTGACTCTTGCCGCCATGCCTACCGCGCTGATTGCCGACGACGAGTCGATGCTGCGCGCGCAGTTGAAAGCGCGGCTTGCGGAAGCCTGGCCCGAACTCGCCGTGATCGCGGAGGCCGCCAATGGCGCCGATGCGCTGGCGATGGTCGAGGCGCATCGGCCGGACATCGTCTTTCTCGACATCCGCATGCCGGTCAAGTCCGGAATCGAAGTCGCGCACGCGCTGGACGGACGCTGCCATGCCGTGTTCGTGACGGCCTATGACGAATACGCCGTCACCGCGTTCGACGAAGGCGCGGTCGACTACATCCTGAAGCCCGTCTCTCCGGAACGCATTGCAAAGGTCGTCGCGCGTCTGAAGTCGCGGCTCGCCAGCGCGCCCCTCGACCTCTCCGCGGTGCTTGCCCAGCTGGCGGCGCGCGAGGGCAACGACCATCTCAAGTGGATCCGCGCCTCCGTGGGCACCACGATGAAGCTGATCGCCACGGACGACGTGCTGTATTTCCAGGCCGAGGACAAATACACCAAGGTCGTTACGGCGGCGGGCGACGCGTACATCAAGAAGCCGATCAAGGAACTCTTCGATGAGCTGGATCCGGAAGCGTTCTGGCAGATTCATCGCGCGACGATCGTCAACCTGCGCGCCATCGCCAGAATCGAGCGCGACTGGCGCGACCAGCCGATCATCCTGCTGCACGACCGGAGCGAGAAACTGACCGTCTCGCGGACCTTCGCGCACCGCTTCAAGGCCATGTGACCTTGCCCAACTGAGGTTACGCAAATGAGGTCACGCGAATCCGGGAATCCGGCCAAGTCGCGGTAAAATAGTCGCTTTTCCAGGGATTTCCCGTGGGTCGGTTGCCCGAAACGATAGATGCCGCCTGGGAGCGGCGCGCCGAGCTTTCGCCCTCCAACGCCACCGCCGAAGTGCGCGAAGCGGTGACGCACGCCATTGCGGAACTCGATGCCGGTCGCGTACGCGTCGCCGAAAAAGTTGACGGACAATGGATCACCCACCAGTGGCTCAAGAAAGCGGTCCTGTTGTCGTTCCGCCTGCACGACAACCGGATGATTCGTTCGTCACCAGAAACTGCGCAAGGCGATGCGCGATTTCCGCAGTTCTACGACAAGGTGCCGACCAAGTTCGAGGACTACACCGAGGCCGATTTCGCCGCGGGCGGGTTCCGCGTGGTGCCGCTGGCGGTTGCGCGGCGCGGCGCGTTCATCGCGAAAAATGTCGTGCTGATGCCCTCCTTCGTGAACATCGGCGCCTACGTGGACGTGGGCGCGATGGTCGACACCTGGGTGACCGTCGGCTCCTGCGCGCAAATCGGAAAGAACGTCCACTTGTCGGGCGGTGTTGGAATCGGCGGGGTGCTTGAACCTCTGCAGGCGAATCCGACGATCATCGAGGACAATTGCTTCATCGGTGCACGCTCGGAAGTGGTCGAAGGCGTGATCGTCGAGGAGAATTTGGTGCTGGGCATGGGCGTGTTCATCAGCCAGAGCACCAAGATCTACAATCGCGCGACACGCGAGGTGAGTTACGGTCGCGTGCCGGCGGGCTCGGTCGTCGTCGCGGGCAGCCTGCCTTCCGGCGAAGGCGGCTGTGCGCTCTATTGCGCGGTGATCGTCAAACAGGTGGACGCGAAAACGCGTTCGAAGACCAGCATCAACGAACTGCTCCGCGCCTAAGTTGACTTCATCGAAAACCAAAGACCATGTCCGTCAGCCTCAAATCCTCTGCCGACATCGAAGGCATGCGCATGGCCGGGCGCCTCGCCTCGGAACTCCTCGATTACCTGACGCCGCATGTCGCGTCCGGCGTGACGACGGGCACGATCAACGACCTCGCGCACGACTACATGGTCAACAAGCAGGGAACAGTCCCGGCCACGCTCAACTACGCGCCGCCCGGCCATACGCCCTATCCCGCGTCGCTGTGCACGTCGGTGAATCACGTCGTGTGCCACGGCATTCCCGGCGACAAGAAACTGAAGGACGGTGACATCGTCAACATCGACGTCACCGTGATCAAGGACGGATACCACGGGGACACCAGCCGGATGTTCTATGTCGGAAAGCCCTCCATCCAGGCCAAGCGCCTGGCCGAAGTCACCTACGAGGCGATGTGGCGCGGCATTCGCGCAGTGCGCCCCGGCGGGCACCTGGGCGACATTGGCGCCACGATCCAGAAGTTCGCCGAAGGCCATGGCTTCTCGGTGGTGCGCGAGTTCTGCGGCCACGGCATCGGCACGCAATTCCACGAGGATCCGCAAGTGCTGCACTACGGCCGCGCCGGCACGGGACTCAAGCTGCAGCCGGGGATGATCTTCACCGTCGAGCCGATGATCAACGCCGGCAGGCCGGGCATCCGCTGTCTTGCCGATGGCTGGACGATTGTCACCGCGGATCATTCGCTCTCCGCGCAATGGGAGCACACGGTCCTCGTGACCGATGCCGGCGTCGACGTGCTGACGACCTCCGCCGGCGCTCCTCCGCCGCCGCCCACGGCGTAACTCGTGCAGCCATGGCGTCCGCGCCACCGCTTGCCCCCGCGGCCGTGAGCGACGTCGCCAAGGTTTCGCAAGCGGCGGCGCGAATCGCATTCTGGCGCGACGAACTGAGGCGTGGCCGCGAAGCCATCCGCGTCGCATTTTTCGCGCAACCCGACACGCCGAAATTGCTGCGCGAGCATGCGCGCCTGGTCGATCGCGTCGTGCGCGGTGTCTGGCGCGAAGCGAAAATGCCGCCGGAGCTGGCGCTATTGGCCGTCGGTGGCTATGGCCGCGGCCAGCTATTCCCGCATTCCGACGTCGACGTCCTGATCCTGTTGCCCGCAAGCGGCGAAGCTCCGGCCGCTGCGATCGAGCGATTTTTCGCCACACTCTGGGACTTGGGGGTGGAGCTCGGCCATGCGGTGCGCACCGTCGCGCAATGCGCTTCGGAAATGGCCGGCGACGCCACGATCCGGACCAGCCTCCTCGAGAACCGTTTTCTCGACGGTTCCCGGCGCCTTACCCGGCATTTCCGCGTCATGTTCGCGGAAAAACTCGACATCCACGCGTTCTTCGCGGCCAAGACGCTCGAGCAGCAGCAACGGCACCAGAAGTGCAATGACGCGATCTACAACCTCGAGCCCAACGTCAAGGAAAGTCCCGGGGGCCTGCGCGACCTGCAGACCGTGCTCTGGATCGGCCGCGCTGCCGGGCTTGGGCGGACCTGGGCCGAACTCGCCCGGCACGGACTGATGACCATCGCCGAAGCACGCGCGGTCTCCCGCCAGGAACGCTTCATCGGCGCAATGCGCGTGCGCCTGCATTACCTCTCGGACCGGCGCGAGGATCGCCTCGTGTTCGACCAGCAGGCGGCGCTCGCCAAGCAGCTGCTGCTGACGGATACGCCGGCCCGGCGCGCCAGCGAGCAACTGATGCAGCGCTATTACCGGGCGGCCAAACTGGTGCGCCAGGTGAACATCATCCTGCTGCAGAACCTGCACGCGCGGCTCTACCCCGTCGCTGCGTCACCGGTGCCGTTCGACGCCGAGTTCCAGACCGTGGACGAGCTGCTCGACGTGCGCGACGAGGATTTGTTCGCGCATCGTCCCGCCGCGATGCTCGACGCGTTCCTCATGATGCAGAAGCACCGCGCGCTCAAAGGCATGACGGCGCGCACGTTGCGCGCGTTGTGGCGGAACCGGCGACTGATCGACGCGTCGTTCCGCCGGAGTCCCGCGAACCGCGCGCGGTTCATCGAAATGTTCCGCATCGAGAAAGGACTCCTGCACGAGCTGCGCCGGATGAACCTGTTCGGGATCCTCGGGCAGTACCTGCCGGTGTTCGGGCGCATCGTCGGCCAGATGCAGCACGACCTGTTCCATGTTTACGCGGTCGATGAGCACATCCTGATGGTGATCCGCAACCTGCGGCGGTTCACCGAGGCGCAGCACGCGCACGAGTATCCGACGTGTTCACGGTTGATTGCCGATTTCGAACGGCGCGAAGTGCTCTATCTCGCCGGCCTGTTCCACGACATCGCGAAGGGCCGTGGAGGCAACCACTCCGATCTGGGCGCACGTGACGCCCGGCGGTTCTGTCGCGAGCACGGCCTGTCGGCGGACGACGTCGAGCTGGTCGCCTGGCTCGTGCGGGAACACCTGACGATGTCCTCGACTGCGCAAAAACAGGACCTGACCGATCCCGCAGTCGTCACCGAATTTGCGCGCAAGGTGGGCACCCAGCGTCGCTTGACTGCGCTGTACCTGCTGACCGTCGCCGACATCCGCGGCACGAGCCCGAAGGTATGGAATGCATGGAAGGCGAAGCTGCTGGAGGACCTGTACCACGGCGCGCGCGCCGCACTCTCGGGCGAAGCGCCCACGCGCACGATCATGGACAGCATCGAGGCGCGGCGCGAGGACGCACGCCGGTTGCTGCGCCTGTATGCCGTTCCCGACGGCGCCGAAGTGGCGTTGTGGCGCCACCTCGACACGCCCTACTTCCAGCGTCACACGTCAGAGGAAATCGCGTGGCAGGCGCGCCACCTGTACTGGCGTGTTGCCGGCACTGCGCCGGTGGTCAAGGCACGCCTGGCCCGCGACGGCACCGGCCTGCAGGTGCTGGTCTACCTTCCCGACCAGAAGGACCTGTTCGCGCGGATCTGCGGTTTTTTCGGCCGGTCGGGCCTGTCCATTCTCGAGGCGAAGATCCACACCACTCGTGCGGGCTACGCGCTCGATACCTTCGCCGTGCTCGATCCTTCGAATCCGAACGCGTCGTACCGCGACACGATTCAATTCGTCGAGTTCGAACTGTCGCGCCTGCTGGCCGAGCAGGCGCCGCTCGTGGTCCCCGCCGAAGGCCGCATCTCGCGGCAGTTGAAACATTTCCCGCTCACGCCCGAGGTGCAGATCTTTCCCGACGACAAGGGCACGCACTACATCCTCGAAGTCGTGGCCGGTGACCGGCCGGGATTGCTGGCGCGAATTGCCTATACGCTAGCCCGCGCCAACATCAACGTGGTCAGCGCGAAGATCAACACCCTGGGCGAGCGCGCGGAGGACATATTCCTCATCGATGGCGCACGGCTGCACGACGAGCAGGCGTTGCTGCGGCTGGAGACCGCGCTGTTCGAGGACCTGCGGCTCTAGGCGTCTTTCACTCGTCGGCATCCTCACCGGCCATGTCGGGAAACAGGACGTCGGTAAATCCGAACTGGCGCATGTCGGTAATGCGCATCGGGTACAGGATGCCGTCGAGATGGTCGCATTCGTGCTGGACGACGCGGGCGTGGAAGTCCGAACACTCGCGCACGATTTCTCGTCCTTGCGGATCAAGACCCGTGTAGCGAAGGCGTGCCCAGCGCGTGACGACACCGCGAAATCCCGGCACGGACAAACAGCCTTCCCAGCCATCTTCCGTTGCGTCGGACAACGGGGTCAGCACCGGATTGACGAGTTCGGTATAGGGCGCCGGTTCCGCATCGGGGTAGCGCGGATTGTGTTCCAGTCCGAAAATCACGACCCGCAGCGGCACGCCGATCTGCGGCGCGGCGAGCCCGGCGCCATTCTGCGCGCGCATGGTGTCGCGCATGTCCAGGAGGAGTGAAGCCAATTCCGCCGTGCCGAATTGGGTGACTTCCGCCGAGCGTTCCCACAGGCGCGGATCGCCCATGCGCAGGACGTTGCGGATCATTTTTCCGCGCCCTCCGACGCCGAAACCCGTGGCACGACGTGGTCGAGCAGCGTGCGCACCTTGTCCATGGCCGCTTCGAGCACGGCCGTGATGCCCTCCATCGAAATCATCTGCGCGCTGTCGCCGCGTCCGGCAGCGTGGTTGACGACGACGCAGATGGCCACATAGGGCAAGCCGAGCTCACGCGCCAGCGCCGCTTCCGGCATGCCGGTCATGCCGACCAGCGTGGCGCCATCCCGGTCCATCCGGTCGATTTCCGCAGCCGTTTCCAGGCGCGGACCGTTCACCGCGCCATAGACGCCTCCGTCCTGAAGGGCAACACCTGCAACACGTGCCGCTGCGAGGCAACAGGCACGCAATTCCGGCGCGTAGGGGTGCGTGAAATCGACGTGAACGACCTTCTGGTCACCGCCGTCGAAGAAAGTCGAGGCCCGCCCCGACGTGTAATCGATGAGCGAGTGCGGAAGTACGAGGTCGCCGGGCCGACTCGCCGCGATGCCGCCGACGGAGGCCACGGCGATGACCGCCTCCGCGCCGCGCTGTTGCAACGCCGACAGGTTCGCGCGGTAGTTCACGCGGTGGGGTGGTATGGTGTGCCCATGTCCGTGCCGAGCCAGAAAGACCGCATCGCGGCCGGCGATTTGGCCGAACAGCAGCGCGGACGACGGGTCGCCATAGGGTGTGCGGACGACCTCGCGGTACGCCACCTGGAGCGTCGACAAGCGCGTGAGACCTGTGCCACCGATAATTGCGAGCATGGAATTTGCTTAACCCATTGAATGCACCCGCAAAATGCTGCCGGGTGGGTGAAGTGTGGCGATAGTGTGCCGAATGGCGTCCCGACTGAACGTTATGGGCAAGCGCTGGAAACCGTTGTCAATTCATGACATTATCATAGGAACCGCGGCACGCGTGATCGACGCACGACCGTTCCCATTGTAGCTTTCGAGGCGCCACCATGTATCTCGACAGACTGTTCAAGCTGATGGCCGAGAAGCAAGCCTCGGATCTTTTCATTTCCTGCGGCGCGCCGATCAACATGAAGGTCAACGGCGTGGTCGCGCCGGTGTCGACGCAGCCGATGGACATTGAAACCGTCCGCCGCATCGCCTATGAGTTGATGACCAAGGAACAGGCCCGCGAGTTCGAGAACGAGATGGAGATGAACCTCTCGCACCTCGATCGCACCGTCGGCAATTTCCGGGTCAACATCTTCCGCCAGCGCGGGACCATCTCACTGGTCATCCGGTACGTGCGCAGCAATGTGCCGCCCTACGAGGAGCTGAAGCTGCCGCCGGTGCTCCTCAACCTGATCATGGAAAAGCGCGGAATGGTGCTGGTCGCCGGTTCCACGGGCTCGGGCAAGTCGACGACGCTGGCGGCGATGATTGATTACCGCAACGCCAACCGTTCCGGCCACATCCTCACGATCGAGGACCCGATCGAATACCTGTTCGAGCACAAGCAGAGCGTGATCAACCAGCGCGAAATCGGCGTGGACACGGTGACTTATTCGCACGCGCTGCAGAACGCGCTGCGCGAGGCGCCGGACCTCATCATGATCGGTGAAATTCGCGACAAGGAAACGATGCAGCAGGCGCTGCTGCACACGCTCACCGGCAACCTGTGCCTGTCCACGATCCACGCCAACAACAGCTACCACGCGCTGTCGCGGATCATCAACCTGTTCCCGCACGACGCGCGCCCGGCGGTGCTGTCCGACCTGTCGATCGGCCTGCGCGCCATCGTGTGCCAGCGCCTGGTGCGCAACCGCGAGGGCGAGCAGCAGCCCGCGGTGGAGATCCTGCTCAACACCTCGCTGATCTCGGATCTCATCAAGAACGGTGAATTCGCGCAGATCAAGGAAGCGATGGAGCAATCCCTCTACCCCGGCTCGCAGACCTTCGAGCAGGCGCTCTGCCGCCTCTACCTCGATGGGGTCATCGCCTACGACGAGGCGATGATTGCCTCCGATTCGCCCACCAACCTGGCCTGGCAGATCAACCAGAACAGCCCGTCGTCCCGCGTCGCCGCCATGGAGGTGGACCCGAAGACCGAGCAAAGACGCGTGGGTGCGGACTTCGCGACGCTGACGATCAATACGGAACTGCTCGACCAGACGCATTAGGCCGGAGGCGTGTTCCCTGCCCGGCCATTCCGCATTTGTTAACATTCGCGGCATGGATACCGCCGCCCTGCCGACGCTGGCACTTGCACGCGACCTGATCGCGCTGCGCTCGATCACCCCGGACGATGCCGGGTGTCAGGCGCTGATCGTCGAACGGCTCACGCCGCTTGGATTCCGCTGCGAAACGTTGGTCAGCAACGGCGTCACCAACCTGTGGGCGCGGCGCGGCACCACGCGTCCCCTCGTCTGCTTCGCGGGCCATACGGACGTGGTACCGACCGGGCCCGTCGCCGCGTGGCATTCCGACCCGTTTGCGCCAACGCTGCGCGACGGCTTCCTGTACGGCCGCGGCGCCGCGGACATGAAGAGTTCGCTTGCCGCGTTCATCACCGCGATCGAGGGATTTCTCGCCGCGCATCCCGGCGCGCCGGGCTCGATCGCACTGATTGTCACGTCCGACGAGGAAGGGCCCTCCATCGACGGCACGGCCAGGATCGTCGAACGCCTGGCAGCGTCCGGAGAAACGATCGACTACTGTGTGGTCGGCGAGCCGTCCTCGGTCGAGAACCTGGGTGACATGATCAAGAACGGCCGCCGTGGCACGCTGTCAGGTACGCTGACGGTGAACGGCGTGCAGGGACATATCGCCTACCCTCACCTCGCACAAAACCCGATCCACCTCGTGGCGCCGGTCATCGCGGAACTGGCGGCCACGCAGTGGGATGCGGGCAACGAATATTTTCCGCCGACGACCTGGCAGTGTTCCAACATCCACGCCGGCACGGGTGCTGCCAATGTCATTCCCGGCACGCTAGAGATGCAGTTCAATTTTCGTTACTCGACCGCCAGCACCCGCGAATCGCTGCAGAAGCGCTTCGAGGCCGTTCTCGCCAAGCACCGCCTTCCCCATGGACTGGCGTGGACCGGATGGGGCAAGCCGTACCTCACACCGCGCGCCAGGCTGGCCGACGTCGCTGCCGCGGCAGTCCATGACGTTACCGGCCGCACGCCGGAACTCTCCTGTACCGGCGGCACGTCGGACGGCCGCTTCATTGCCGACATCTGCAACGAGGTCATCGAGCTGGGGCCGGTGAACGCCACCATTCACAAATTGAACGAGTGCGTTCGCGTCGCGGACCTGGAGCCGCTGGCTGCCATTTACCGCGGGATCCTGACACGACTGCTGACATGAGTTCCATCCCCACCGGCGAACTGGAGACGCTGCGCGACTGGCTGCGCTGGTCCGTGTCGCGTTTTGGAGAAGCCAAACTCCACTTCGGGCACGGCAACACCGAGGCCTACGACGAGGCTGCCTACCTGCTGCTGCATGCGCTGCACCTGCCGCTCGACCGGCTCGAGCCCTTCCTCGACGCCAAGTTGACCCAGGCCGAGCGGGCGACCCTCGGTCAGCTGTTCACGCGGCGGATCGACGAGCGCGTCCCGGCCGCCTACCTCACGCGCGAGGCGTGGCTCGGTGATTTCCGTTTCTATGTCGACGAACGTGTACTGATCCCGCGCTCGTACATTGCCGAATTGATGCCCGGCGGCCTGGAGGCCCACGTCGGTCCCGCCGCGCAAGTGCAGACGGCGCTCGACATGTGCACGGGTTCGGGCTGCCTCGCCATCCTTCTGGCGCATGCGTACCCGGAGGCGGATGTTGATGCCGTGGACGTCTCGTCCGCGGCGCTGGCGGTGGCGCAGCGCAACGTCAGCGACTACGCGCTGGCGGATCGCATCAATCTCATTCGCTCCGACCTCTTCGCCAACCTGCCGGAAAAGACCTACGACCTCATCATCAGCAATCCGCCCTACGTCACCGCGATGGCCATGGAGGAACTGCCGGACGAATATCGCCATGAACCGGAAATGGCCCTTGCCGGCGGCGACGATGGATTGGACGCGGTGCGCACCATTCTCAAGGAGGCACCGCGCTTTCTCAATCCGCACGGGACGCTGGTCGTCGAACTGGGCCACAACCGCGCTGCGGCGGAGGTCGCGTTTCCACGGCTGCCCTTCGTGTGGCTCCCCACCGCCGGTTCGGAAGACTGCGTGTTCGTGGTCAAGCGCGAGGACATCATCAACGGCCGCTGACCGAAGGACGCCAGCGAAGCAGTCGAAATAGCGTTCTCAGTTGGTGAGTTCGAAGAACACGCGGATTTTCCTCAGCAGCTCACCCGCCGTTCCGGAGGCGCGCTTGCGCCGCGCGACATCATCCAGCGCCTGCATCGTCGCATCGTTGGCAGCCAGGCGCGCCGCCACCACCTGCGCCATTGCCTCGGCGATTTCCGGCCGCGCCTTGAGGATCGCATCGAATCCGCGCTTTTCCAGCCGGTAGCACAGCACGTCCTCGCGCGCGACCACGGTGGCCGAGCGGGCCTGTCCGGTCAGCAGGCCCATTTCGCCGAAGTGATCGGGTGCGGGCATGTCAGCGAGATGCTTGCGTTCGCCCGAGGCATCCGTGCCTTCACGGACGATCTCGACGCTGCCCGCGGCCAGGATGAACAACGAGTCCGAGACGTCGCCCTCGCGCGAGATCACGTCGCCCGTCACGTAGGGCGCATCGCTCAATTCCGCGGCAAGCGCGCGCCGCTCGCCGTCGGTCAACTCCCCGAACAGTTTGAGGCGGGAAAGAACGTCGAGCCGGCTGGTGATTTCACGTGCGCTGGTCGCAACGTGTTGCGCGGTCACGGCGTCTGGCGTCAACAACACACGGCGCGGCAGCGGCATTTCCATGTGGTGCCGCGCGAGCGTTGCGAATACATGGGCGCGGATCTGCGAGTCGGTGGCCAGGTCGACGGTGGGGTCCGTCAACCAGTAGAGGACCGCATAACGGATCGAGTTGTCGTCGAATGACCGGCAAGTGCAGATGGCGGGCGGATACTTGGCGACGTTCGGGATTTCCGCACGCGCCAGCGCCGCTTCGACCACGGCAAGCACCCGGGACGGCGCGGCATCGTAGCCGACGAAAAATTCCACGGGGCGTCGCCAGGGAATCTTCAGGTCACCACGGCGTGCCAGGACCGTCACGCGGCTCTTGACCAGCTGGGCATTGGGCATCATCACGGTTTCGCCGTCGTTGGTCGCCACGGCGAGGCAACGCCAGCGGATGCCGATGATCTGCCCTACCACGCCGTCGACGCGGATCCAGTCGCCGATCCGGCACGTGTTGTCGGCCTGCAGCGCGATTCCGCCCCAGAGGTTGCCCAGCATCTCCTGCATCGAGAATGCGATGACGCCGGTGAGTACCGCGGACGTGGTGATGAGGCTGGCGAGGTTTACGCCGACCTCGTTCATCCGATAGATGGCGTAGATGATGAGGGTGACTGCAAGCAGCACCTCCGCCATCATTCGCGGCACTGCCGCCTGGGACAGCAGGACCTCGAACAGAAAAATGATGCTGATGCGGACGAACGCGAAAGCGACGACCAGCAACGCCAATTCGCGCAGTATGACCACCAATGTCCTGCTGTCTATCGCTTCCCCATACTGGGCAAGCGCGAACAGGGCCGCCAGGCCGACGGCCATCAGGATCACCATGGTCGCCATGCCCTTGCGGAACGGGCGCGCCCGCCGCATTGTTATGATGGCCAGCAACAATCCCATTGCGGCGAACAGCGATGCGTCGTGGATGGTGTCGTAGGTAGGCATTGGGGCGGAACGGGATCGGGTTGCCGGCGATTATAGGAGAGTGCCTGCGGCTCGTCGCGTAGAATCTGGTTTGCTTAACTCAGTTTACTTAACTCAGTTTACTTAAACCTGACATGTTTTGCCCACACCTGCCATGACCTCCCGTACGGGCGGAGAAATCCTCGTCGCCGGCCTGCTCGCGCAAGGTGCGAAGCTTGCGTTCGGCGTCCCCGGCGAGAGCTACCTCGCCGTTCTCGATGCCATGGTCGACGTACGCGAGCGCTTTCAATTCATCGTCTGCAGGCAGGAAGGCGGCGCCGCCTACATGGCGGAGGCCTTCGGCAAACTTACCGGCCGCCCGGGACTCGCGTTCGTGACCCGCGGCCCGGGTGCGGCCAATGCGGCCATCGGCATTCATACCGCCGCGCAGGATTCGACCCCCATGATCGTCTTCGTCGGCCAGGTCGGCAGCGACATGACCGACCGTGAAGCGTTCCAGGAAATCGACTACCGCAGGATGTACGGCAGCGTGGCCAAGTGGGCTGCGCAGATCGATCGCGCCGAACGCATTCCCGAATACCTGGCCCATGCGTACCGGACCGCCACCTCAGGCCGGCCCGGACCGGTTGTGCTGGCGCTTCCCGAAGACATGCTCACCGCGCGCGCCGAATGTTCGGACGTGACGCGCGTCGAAGCGATCACCGCGGCTCCCGATTCGGGCCAGGTGGCTGCCGCACGCGACATGCTTTCGCGCGCCGCGCGGCCAATGTTGATTGTCGGCGGCAGTCGATGGGACACCGAGGCATGCGCCACATTGCGGCGATTCGCGGAGAACGCGGACCTGTCCGTAGGCTGCGCGTTCCGCAGCCAGGATCTCTTCGACAATCGCCACGCGAATTATGCCGGGGATGTCGGCATCGGCATCAATCCGAAGCTTGCGGCGCGCGTGCGCGACGCGGACGTCCTGCTGGTGATTGGCGAGCGCCTGGGCGAGATGACGACTTCGGGTTACACGCTGCTTGCCGTGCCGACGCCATCGCAGTCGCTCATACACGTGCATCCCGGCGCCGAGGAACTCGGCCGCGTCTATCAGCCCGCGCTCGCGATCAATTCGACACCGGGCGCCTTTCTTGCAGCACTGTCCGCCGAAGCGCTGCCGTCGGCGAAGGGACGCCGCGAGGCGGTGGCAAGCGCGCGCGCTGACTACATGGCGTGGCAGACACCGCGCCCAGTGCCCGGCGACGTCGACCTGTGGCGGATCGCGCAATGGCTCGACGCGCACCTGCCGGACGACGCCATCGTCACCAATGGCGCGGGCAACTATTCGACATGGATGCACCGACTCTTCCGGTACCGTGGCTTCCGCACCCAGCTCGCGCCCTACTCAGGCGCCATGGGTTATGGCGTTCCCGCCGCCATAGCCGCCAAGGCGGTCCACCCGGGGCGCGTTGTCGTATCGTGGAACGGCGACGGTTGCTTCCTCATGAACGGCCAGGAACTGGCCACCGCCGTCCAATACAACCTCGCGGTGATCTTCGTCGTCATCGACAACGGCATGTACGGGACGATAAGGATGCACCAGGAGAAAAACTATCCGGGGCGCGTGTCGGGCACGGAATTGCGCAATCCGGATTTCGCGGCGTTGGCGCGAGCTTATGGCGCGGCCGGCGAAACGGTAGTGCGGACAGAAGAATTCGCGCCGGCGTTCGAGCGGGCGCGGTCCGTGGCCGGTCCCTGCCTGATCCACGTCAAGGTCGATCCTCAGGCATTGACGATGAGCACGACACTGGATGGACTGCGGGCGCAGGGCGAGGCCAGCGCGTCACCGCGAAGTTGACACCGCGGCCGTGACCGCGCCCACTCAGGGCGCGGAAACTGCCGAGCGCAACGCGCGGCCCAGAATGATCCGCCAGAGTCCGCCTGAAATGAGGCAAAAGCCCACGAGAATGCCGACAAATTCGATCGAATTCTGCGGCCAGCCGGAGGCGATCAATATGGCGACCACGATCGACAACACGCCGTCGAACAATACCCACCCCCAACCATCCTTGGGCCGCAGTTTTAACGCGAGCAATACGCTGCTGGCTCCGCTTGCCAGCAGAAAGGCACCCACCAGGAGCGCCAGCGAGGCAATGGACGCAACCGGGAAGGCGAGCATGAAAACACCCAGCGCCAGAATTGCAAACGCGGAAATCAGTTTCCACATGTAGCCGTCATGCGCGCGCTGCTGGTAGGCATAGACGAATTCCACGATTCCTGCGAAGACCAGCAGCCAGCCCAGCAGCAACGTCGTCGCGACCGCCGCCGTGCCCGGCGCCACGATGGCGATCATTCCGGCCACCATCAACAACACGCCCCAGACAATCACCCACGTGCCCGCACGGCGCAGGTCCAGTCCCGTTGCCTCGGTCATGATCTTTCCCTCCATTCGTTGTCGGCGTTACCGGTCGATGCCGGATCCGTTTCTGAGGTCATTATCCTCCGCTCTACGTCCGCTCGCCACGCGCCGGGCTTTCAGGCAAGCGGTAATCCTTGAACGTCTCGCGCAGCTTCATTTTCAGGAGCTTGCCGGTCGCCGTGTGGGGCAACTCGGTGACAAACGCCACGTCATCGGGCAGCCACCACTTGGCCACCTTGCCCTGGAGGAACTTGAGCAGGTCGTCACGCGTCACGTCCTGGCCCGACTTCTTGACCACGACCAGCAGAGGACGCTCCTGCCACTTCGGATGGACGATGCCGATCACGGCCGCTTCCGCGACACCGGGATGGCCCAGCGCCGCATTTTCCAGGTCAATCGACGAGATCCATTCGCCGCCGGACTTGATGACGTCCTTCGAGCGATCGGTGATCTGCATGTAGCCGTCAGGATCGATCATCGCGACATCACCCGTATCGAAAAATCCGTCCGCGTCGAGAATCTCGCCGCCTTCGCCCAGGTAATACCCGCTGGTGATCCATGGCCCGCGAACCATCAGGTGGCCATGGGCCTTGCCATCGTGCGGAAGGCGGCGCCCTGCGTCGTCGATGATTTTCATTTCGACGCCGAAGACGGGCCGTCCCTGCTTGGATTGCAGGTCCAGCCGCTGCTCGAGCGTGCAGCCACGGTGCTTGCCCAACAGGTTGCAGACCGTGCCCAGCGGCGACATCTCGGTCATGCCCCACGCGTGCAGGACAAACGCGCCGAATTTCGACTCGAATTTTTCGCTCATGGCGCGCGGCGCAGCGGAACCGCCGATCACGACCCGCCGCAGGACCAGGTCCGCTTTCGGGTCGAGCCCTCCCGCCTCGACGTGTTGCAACAGCATCAGCCAGACCGTGGGCACGCCGAGTGCCATCGTCACCTGCTCATCGCGCAGCTGTTCGTAGACGCTCTTGCCGTCGAGTCCGGGACCCGGCATCACGAGTTTGGCGCCGGACATCGCCCCTGCATACGGCATGCCCCACGCGTTGACGTGAAACATCGGCACGACCAGCAGCAGCGTCTCCGCAGCGGAAATGCCCAGGCTGTCCGCGACGCATGCCCCGAAGGAATGCAGCACCGTCGACCGGTGCGAGAACAGCACGCCCTTGGGATTGCCGGTGGTGCCGGACGTGTAGCACAGCGACGACGCGGTGTATTCGTCGAACACCGGCCATTCATAGTCGCTGTCCTGCGCGCCGATGAGTTCCTCGTAGCAGAGCAGGTTGGGCACGCCGAGCGCGGGCATGTGGGCACGATCGGTCATCGCGACGAAGCCCTTGACCGACTTCATGAGCGGTCCCAGTTTTTCGATCAGCGGCGCAAATGTCAGATCGAAGAACAGGTACTTGTCTTCGGCATGATTGGCGATGTAGGTGATCTGCTCCGGAAAAAGACGCGGGTTGATCGTGTGCAGAACCGCGCCCATGCCCGACACACCGTAGTAGAGCTCCAGGTGCCGGTAGCCGTTCCATGCCAACGTGCCCACGCGGTCGCCGGGCGCGACACCGAGCGCGATCAGTGCCTTGGCCACCTGCTTCGAGCGGCGGTGAATGTCGCCGTACGTGCAGCGGTGGATCGGCCCTTCGACCGTTCGCGACACGATTTCGGCGCCTGGATGAAAGGCATTCGCATGCTCGATCAGTGACGAAATGAGCAGCGGGCGATCCTGCATCAGGCCGAGCATGGAAATGTCCTCCGTCGATTTCGGGATTTACCACTCATTGTGCCGAAGTCGCGGCAATACGCGCCGCAACGGCTGCAAAAAAGTGCATCAGGAGTTAAAATCTCCGGCGCGCAATCCGCAGGGAATCCGCGCCGGAGACTCATTTCGCGCGAAGAAGTGCCGCCGATCATCATGAATCCGCGCTTTTGAACGCATAGCCAAGTCCGGCGATGGCTTGCCAGGTGAGGTCGGTCTGGCCGGTGCCGACATCGATGTAGTAGGGTTCGAGCCAGGTCCAGGACACGCCTCGCACGACACGGTGATTTCCGACCACGTCGTCTTGTAGGTCCCCGACTGGGCAAACTTCCCGCGAAAGCGTACTCGCCGGGAGACAAAAACGAAAACGGCCTCAGCATTGAGTGCCTGAGGCCGCGAAGAGGCGAACGCATCGCCTCCTTTCGAGAGGCGGGTGGCAGATCGCCGCCCGCCGTCCCAGACTATTTCTTGATCGTCAGTTTGACGCCTTGCGCCGCCAGCGTCAGGCGGGCGCCTTGCTGCGTACCGTGCAGGCGGAGCACAACGCCGTTCTGATTCTTGAGGATCTGGTCGGTCGGACCGCCGGCAATGGCGATTCCGGCCTCACCTGCGACGTAGTTACCACTGAAATCGGCAACATTCTTCAGGTTGAAAACTTCGCCCGCCGTCGTGACGCTGGAAACACCCAGGTCAGCAACGCTCAGGCCTTCGACCGAAAACGGATACGTTTTGCCGTCCATGGTCAGCGTGCCGTCGCCCCAGCTCACGCCGATGCCGAGGGCCACGGCCTTGCTGGTCAGCTTGACCGTGCCGGACGGCGCCGGTTCGGCCGCCATCGCTAACGTAAACACGGCAAGGCAACCTGCCGCCAACAGCCATTTCGATGTCAATTTCTTCAACATTGCGTTTCTCCTGAAATTATTGGAACCATAAAAAATCCGGGCGATGCCAACGACCCCACATTATAGGCGTCCGTGCTGTTCTGCACAACGGCACGAGGCTGCGCCTGGCGGAATCGCTATGGCGTATCTGGCGTAGCCACCGCGGACAGCGCGCCCGTCGCTCCGAATACGTACACGCTGGACGTCTGCCCTGCAGCCACGACGATGCCGGGGAGCGTCAAGACCGTGACGCCCGTGACCGAATCCTTGAAATTCATCGTATACGTACCGGAGAGCAGCTGGACATAGGCTGAGGCGGCGTAAGTGCCCAGGGCAGTGACCTGCTTGGCGTCGTTCGCGAACACGTCCAACGGAGCTGAATTGGGCGACGTATTGACGAAGCGGACAGCCGCATAGCCAATCGCTGGCGGAGAATTGTTGTCGATAAGGGCAACCGCGCTGGTCGAACCGGCAAAGCCCGTGACAAAGATGGACCGGTCGGTTGCCGCCCCGAAGGTGTTCGCGAGGGAAGCAATGGTCGCGCCGGGCGCCGAAGTGGCCTCGAATGTCACGGTGTTCGTGCCGGATGGGACGATGCCATAGGCTGAATTCGCCGCGAAGGCAAGATTGGACACGGCGGCGATACCGTTCAGCAACTGGTTGACGGACGCGGTCTGAAAGGCGGCATTCACGACCTTGAGTCGCGCCAGCAGACTGTTGGCAATTACCTGCTGCCCCGCGCCATCGCTGTCGTTGCGCAGGACATTGACGAGAACCCCGCTGCCCCTGGAATAAATGATGAGGTCCGTCGACGTCTTTTCCTGAAAAGTGAGCGGGCCGGAATCGTAAATGATGGTTTTTGTTCCGGCAATCGTCATGCTCAGCCGCAATAGACCGGCAGAATATTGCCCGAATATGTTTGCGGAGGTGTACTGAATGTTCGTGAAAATGGGTGAGATGGTATCGAGCGCCTGTCCGGGCGTCGTCAGATAGATGTCAATGGGATGTGCGCCGAGTGCGGTGCCGTTGCCAACCGGCGCCCCATCGAAGATGTTCAGCTGGAACTTGCCGCTTGGCGGCGGCTGTGTCGCATCGGCCATTACGCCGAGACTCGGCACAATGGTTGTTCCATAGACGACCAGCGTGATGTATGCATTCCCTGCCAGGTTCAAGGTCTGCTCGAACAAGGGGGTACTCGCCCCGGCAAGACTGACCGTGAAAACGGTGGATTTGTTGTCGAAACTCTGGTAACCCGTCATGGCCTCGAAGGGCAGGCCGGTCCATGCGTTGACACCATCGGCGGTGATGTTGATGGGCGTCGTTGTCTCCAGTATGTTGACAACCCGGAGGTGCGCGGGCACCGGCGGAAAATAGTTGATACTGTTGATCTTGCAACCCGTGAGAACGAGCGGCAGCACGAAGAGAACGGCAAGGAACTTGAATAGTCTGGGCATCGGAAGGTCCTGGAACAGCATTGCATTATGCCATGCGAACCTCAACCGAACCTCTGCCGAACCGCATGCAAAGCGTGTGCGACCTTCATGCGGCACTCGCTTGACGCTTGCCACAGCATTGGTTTCGATGTGTGCCAGGTGTCGGCTTCGCAACATCCGGTTACGACTGCCGCGGGTCCCGTCGCGGACAAAACGCACCGGAAGTTGTCGATATCCTGCAGGCCCGCCGCTCCCATCCGCCCACGGGCGGTCCGACGGGAGCGACAAGCGCAACGCCCGGTTTAACAGATGGTTATAAACGCCGTGTAACGAATCATTGATAATCCCGGACAATTCCCTGTCCTTGCGAAAGATACGATGACCGAGAGCACGACGTCCGCTCCAGATCCGGCCGACACGCCGCCAGTAACAACCCGTGCCACATCCGCGCGCCGGCGCTGGCCGTGGCCGTTGGCGGCGGTCGTTCTGGTCGCGGCGATCGCCGGTGGCTGGTACTTCTGGTGGAACGCACCTCCGTCGGCGCCTGCGCCTGGCGCAGGCGGCCGCTTCGATCCCTCCGCACGCGCGTTGCCTGTCGTTGCGGCCGTTGCAAGGAAAGGCAGCATCGATGTCTATCTCAATGCGCTGGGGACGGTTACGCCGCGCAACGTCGTCGTGGTGAAGCCACGCGTGGATGGCCAGTTGATGCGCATTGCATTTCAGGAAGGACAGATCGTCAAGGCCGGCGAACTGTTGGCCGAGATCGACCCACGACCCTTTGCCGTGCAACTGACGCAGGCCGTCGGACAAATGGCCAAGGACCAGGCGCTGCTCAAGAACGCCCAGCTCGACCTCGAACGCTATCAAACGTTGCTCAAGCAGGACTCGATTTCGAAGCAGCAGGTCGACACGCAGGCCGCGCTGGTGCGCCAATACGAGGGCGCGATGCAGTCCGATCAGGGCGCAATCGACAGCGCAAGGCTGCAGCTCACCTATGCGCGCGTGACAGCGCCGATCAGCGGTCGCGTGGGGTTGCGCCAGATCGATCCGGGCAATGTCGTGCACGCGTCGGATTCCAATGGCCTCGTCGTGATCGCGCAATTGCAGCCGATCACCGCGGTCTTCCCGATTCCCGAGGACAACGTGCCTCGCGTGCTGAAGCGGCTGCAGGTCGGCGAGGCCATTTCGGTGGAAGCCTGGGATCGCGACGGAAAGGTCAAGCTCGCGACCGGCAAGCTCCTGACGGTCGACAACCAGATCGACACGACCACCGGGACGGTCAAGCTCAAGGCGGAATTCGGCAACGAGAACGCCGCGCTCTTTCCGAACCAGTTCGTCAACGTGCGCATGCTGCTCGCGACGCTGTCGGATGCCACGCTGGTCCCTTCTGCCGCGATTCAGCGTGGCGCACCGGGCACGTTCGTCTATGTCGTCAAAGAGGACAAGAGCGTTACGGTGGCACCGGTCAAGCTTGGTCCGGTCCAGGGCGAGGTAACCGCGATCGCGTCGGGACTGGCGCCGGGCGATTCAGTCGTCATTGACGGCGCAGACAAACTGCGCGAAGGCGCGAAGATTGAATTGATCACGCGCGATGGGGAAGCCGTTCCGGCACAGGCTGGCGGACGCCGCACCGGAAAAGGTGACCAGCCACCCGGCAGCCGCGCGCCTGCCGGCACGCCGCAAGGATCGCCGCCCTCAGGTACGCCCTCAGGTTCGTCTTCGGGTTCGTCCTCCCGCCCGCCCGGCGGCTGACCGGGATTCTGCTCTGCGCGCGCCCGACTGTTCGCCATGAAT
This sequence comes from Burkholderiales bacterium, assembly GCA_043731765.1. Lineage (GTDB taxonomy): Bacteria > Pseudomonadota > Gammaproteobacteria > Burkholderiales > Casimicrobiaceae > VBCG01. The sequence continues at coordinate 1,486 of JAYTIR010000108.1, read as the reverse complement.
CCGTCCCGCCTGTTCATCCTGCGTCCGGTGGCGACCACGCTGCTGATGGTCGCGATCCTGCTCGCCGGCATCGTGGCGTACCGCGTGTTGCCGTTGTCCGCGCTGCCCGAAGTCGACTATCCGACGATCCAGGTCGTGACGCTCTACCCGGGAGCAAGCCCGGACGTGATGACGTCATCGGTCACGGCGCCACTCGAGCGCCAATTCGGACAGATGCCGGGACTGAACCAGATGTCGTCGACGAGTTCCGGCGGAGCATCGGTGATCACGCTGCAGTTCAACCTCGAACTTTCGCTGGATGTCGCCGAACAGGAGGTGCAGGCGGCGATCAATGCGTCGGGGAGCTTCCTGCCGGCCGACCTGCCGAATCCGCCGATCTACAACAAGGTCAATCCAGCCGACACGCCCGTCATCACGCTCGCGCTCACGTCGCAAACGCTGCCGCTGCCCAAGCTCGAAGACCTGGCCGACACACGGATCGCGCAAAAGATCTCGCAGTTGCCCGGCGTGGGCCTCGTGAGCATCAGCGGCGGCCAGCGTCCGGCTGTGCGCATCCAGGTCAATCCCAAGGCGCTGGCCGCGTACGGGTTGTCGCTGGACGACGTGCGCACCGCGATCGGCAATGCCAACACCAACCAAGCGAAGGGCAGCTTCGACGGGCCCACACGCGCGTCCACCATCGACGCCAACGACCAGTTGAAGTCGGCCGACGAGTACCGGCAGCTGATCATCGCCTACAAGAACGGCGCGCCGATACGGGTGCAGGACGTCGCAGACGCGGTGGATGCGGCCGAGAACTCACGCCTCGCCGCGTGGGCCACCACGGGGTCGGCCACCATCCCGACGCCGGCGATCATCCTCAACGTCCAGCGGCAGCCGGGCACCAACGTCATCGAGGTCGTCGACCGGGTCAAGCAGTTGCTGCCGCAATTGCAGGCCGCGCTGCCGCCCGCCGTCGATGTCGTGCTGCTCACCGATCGTACCGTGACCATCCGGGCATCGGTGCGCGATGTGCAGTTCGAGCTGTTGCTTGCCGTGGCGCTCGTGGTGATGGTCATCTTCGTGTTCCTGCGCAACGTGCCCGCGACGTTCATCCCGAGTATCGCCGTTCCGCTGTCGCTGGTCGGCACGTTCGGCGTCATGTACCTGGCGGGCTTTTCCATCAACAACCTGACGTTGATGGCGCTCACCATCGCCACCGGCTTTGTCGTCGACGACGCGATCGTGGTGATCGAGAACATCGCGCGTTACATCGAGAAGGGTGATTCCCCGTTGCAGGCGACGCAGAAAGGCACGCAGCAGATCGCCTTCACGATCATATCGCTGACGTTTTCGCTGATCGCGGTGCTCATTCCACTGCTGTTCATGGGAGACGTGGTCGGACGGCTCTTCCGCGAGTTCGCGATCACGCTGTCGGTATCGATCCTGATCTCCGCGGTCGTGTCGCTGACATTGACGCCGATGATGTGCGCCAGGCTCCTGCACC
>JAYTIR010000107.1:0-3942 GCA_043731765.1 Burkholderiales bacterium | reverse complement strand
TCGCCGATCGTCAAGTTCCTGGGCGAAGCAGCATTGCGCGAGATCCTCGCGCGCACGGGTGCGCAGAACGGCGACCTGATTTTCTTCGGCGCCGACCGCGAGAAAGTCGTCAACGATGCGCTGGGCGCGCTGCGCGCCAAGGTCGGCCACGACCGCGGCTTCGCCGAAAAGGGATGGAAACCGCTGTGGGTCGTCGACTTCCCGATGTTCGAATTCGACGACGACAGGAAGGCGTGGGCCGCTCGCCACCATCCGTTCACGGCGCCGAAGGACGGGCACGAGAACCTGTTCGAAACGGATCCCGGCCACGCACTCGCCAAGGCCTATGACGTCGTGATGAACGGGTCGGAGATCGGCGGTGGCTCGGTGCGGATCCATCGCCCCGAAGTCCAGGCGAAGGTCTTCGCGTCTCTGGGCATTTCGCCCGAAGACCAGCAGAAGAAGTTCGGCTTCCTGCTCAATTCGCTACAATATGGCGCACCGCCCCACGGCGGGATCGCCTTCGGATTCGATCGCATCGTCACACTGATGTGCGGCGCCGAATCGATCCGGGACGTGATCGCGTTCCCGAAGACGCAGCGCGGGCAGGACCTGCTGATCGACACGCCAACACCGGTAACCGAGCAGCAGCTGCGCGATCTGCACATCAAGGTGCGGCCGACGGACTCGGTCAAGCTTTCGTAGCCTTTTGCGCTACACTGGGCACGCGATGTTTTGCGCCGCCCACATCCGAAACGCCTCCGCCGGCTTGGCTCTGGCGGCGGCGTTTTTTTACGCGCACCCCGCGCTCGCGCGGATATCGCCCGACGCGTTGCCGGAGATCGCCATCGCCGACCTGCCCAAGGAAGGCCGCGAGGTCCTGGTGCTGATCCGCAAGGGCGGGCCGTTCCGCTACGACCGGGACGGCGTGATATTCGGCAACCGCGAGAATCTGCTGCCGGCCCGAACCAAAGGCTATTATCACGAGTACACGGTGCATACGCCCGGGTCGAAAACCCGCGGCGCACGCCGGATCATCTGCGGCGGTCCGGTCCGGACGCCCGATGCCTGCTTCTATACCAGCGACCACTATCGTTCGTTCAAGAGGGTCCGCGAATGAAGGCGCCCGATCTCGCCATCCTCGACGATGCAGGCGTCCATCCGTGGACGGGCGCCACCGATTCGCTCAGAGCCGCCGCCGCGCAAGCGCATCTCAAGTTCGCGGTCGCCGACCTGGCGCACGCCAAGGATCGCGCAACGCTGTTCGCGGAACTCGACAAGGCACTCAAGCTGCCGGATCATTTCGGCCACAATTTCGACGCGCTGGCCGACGTCCTCGAAGACCGCGACTGGCTGGGCAAGAGCGGTCGCGTGATCGCGCTCGCGCACGTCGCCGCCTACCGCAAGGAGCACCCCAAGGACTGGGCGACGCTCGAGGATCTGCTGGCGGAAGCCGCGGAGTTCTGGAAGGAACGGCACGTGGGGTTCTGGACCTTCGTCGCCTGACGGACACGCGTGCGCGCGGGCGCGGCAAATGAAGTACAAGCAACCCGTTTCGGTGCTCGTCCTCGTTTACACCAGTGATCTCACCGTGCTGCTCATCGAGCGCGCCGATTTTCCCGATCATTGGCAGTCCGTGACCGGCAGCCACGAGCCGGGAGAATCGCTGCTCGCGACCGCCGCCCGCGAGTTGCAGGAGGAAACGGGCATCGATGCACGCGCTTGCGGTGTGCTGACCGATTGGAAGCTGTCCAATGTGTATGAAATATTTTCGAAGTGGCGGCACCGCTATCCGCCCGGAACGACTCATAACACCGAGCACGTGTTCGCGCTCGAAGTGCCCGCGCCCGTACCCGTGATCCTCAACCCGCGGGAGCACTTGCAATCCGTGTGGCTGCCCTGGCGCGAGGCCGCCGCGAAGTGCTTTTCGTGGTCGAACCGCGAGGCCATCGAGGCGTTGGAGCAACGCACTCTTTCCGCAAGGACTTCCTGATGATCCAGATTTCGTTTGCGGTCACGCGCGCTGTTGCCGCGACATTCATCGTGTTTTTCACGGTCAATGCGCAGGTCGCCGCGCACCCCGGCACGCTAGCCTGGCGCGGCGCGCGTTGTTGTAGAGCCGCCGAAACCGGACCGCGGTAGACTTGTCTCCGGAATCCACAGGAGACCTTGCGTGGAACTCGATCCGGTCCTGCTGTCGCGCCTGCAGTTCGCGTTCGTCATTGCGTTCCACATTCTGCTGCCGGCGTTCACGGTCGGGCTCGCGTCCTACATCGTCGTGCTCGAGGGCATGTACTTCTGGAGGGGCGACCAGACCTACCTCCGGCTGTCCCTTTGGTGGACGAAGCTGTTCGCGGTGTCGTTCGGCATGGGTGTCGTTTCGGGGATCGTCATGCCGTTCCAGTTCGGCACCAATTGGAGCGGGCTCTCCGACACCGCCGGCAATGTCCTGGCGCCACTGCTCACCTACGAAGGACTGATCGCGTTCTTTCTCGAGGCCGGCTTTCTTGGCATTCTCCTGTTCGGGCGCAAGCTCGTGCCGCCGTGGGTCCATCTGTTCGCCGCCGTGATGGTGGGTTCGGGCACGCTGTTCTCGTCGTTCTGGATTCTTTCTGCCAACAGCTGGATGCACACGCCGGCGGGCTACGAGATCATCGACGGGCGTTTTTTCGCGAAGGATTGGGTGGACGTGATTTTCAATCCGTCGTTTCCGTACCGGATCACGCACACATTGACGGGTTTTTTCGTGACTACGGCATTCGTGGTCGTTGCGGTTTCCGCCTGGCACCTGCGCCAGCGGCAGCACATACCGGAATCGCGGCGCGCGATGTCGATGGGCCTGGGATTGCTCATCCTGCTGGTGCCGCTGCAAATCGTATTGGGCGACGCGCACGGCCTCAACACGCTCGAATACCAGCCGGTCAAGGTGGCCGCGATGGAAGGCCTGTGGGAAACGCAGGCGCGCGCCCCGGCTGTCCTGTTCGCGATTCCCGATTCGAGCAGTGAATCGAATCTGTTCGAGATCGCCATCCCGGGCCTGGCCAGCGTTTACCTCACGCACGACGTCAACGGCGTGGTCAAAGGCTTGAAGGCATTTCCGCCGGAGAACCGTCCGCCGGTGGCGATCGTGTTCTGGGCATTTCGGATCATGGTGGGCATGGGGGTTCTGATGCTCGCCGTCGTCGCTTGGGGCGCGTGGCTGCGCTTGCGCGGCCGTCTCTTCGACTCGCCGGCGTATCTCTTCGTGTGCAATTTCATGGCGCCCGTGGGTTTCGTGGCCGTGATCGCGGGCTGGACGGTGACCGAAGTCGGGCGGCAGCCGTGGGTGGTGTACGGCCTGATGCGCACCCGCGACGCGGTTTCGCCTTCCATTACCGGGCTCGACGTCCTGCTGTCGCTGTTGCTTTACATGGCGGTGTATGCCGTGATCTTCAGCGCCGGGTTGTACTACCTGTTCCGCATCGCGCGCACCGGACCGCCGACGGAGTTGGCGCCACACGACGCGACGCTTTCCGAACGTCCGGCGCGGCCGCTCTCGGCGGCAGACGCATAAGGAACCCACGCCATGCACCTCGACCTCGTTCCGGTCTGGACCGTCATCCTCGGCGTCGGCGTGTTCATGTATGTGCTGCTCGACGGCTTCGACTTGGGCGTGGGCATCCTGTTCCCGTTCGCGCGCGACGACGCATCCCGCACGCTGATGATGAATTCCGTCGCGCCGGTGTGGGACGGCAACGAGACGTGGCTCATCCTCGGCGGCACCGGCCTCCTGGCGGCGTTTCCGCTGGCGTTCTCCGTCATCATTCCCGCCATGTACTTTCCGATCCTGCTGATGCTGCTCGGACTCATTTTTCGTGGCGTCGCGTTCGAATTCCGGCTCAAGGCCCACAGCGGACGCCACTGGTGGGACCGGTCGTTTTTCGGCGGATCCGTGGTCGCCACGTTTTTCCAGGGCGTCGTGCT
>JAYTIR010000106.1:0-1713 GCA_043731765.1 Burkholderiales bacterium | reverse complement strand
TCGCCGCTCGTGGACAAGCCCGCACCGGCATTTTCGCTCGCGCGGCTTGACGATCCGGCGAAGAAGCTCGGCCCCGCCGACCTCAAGGGACAGGTGTGGTTGCTCAACGTGTGGGCATCGTGGTGCGTGTCCTGCCGCGTCGAGCATCCGCTTCTTGTGCAGTTGGCCAAGGCGAAAATCGTTCCGGTCATCGGACTCAACTACAAGGACACGATCGAACTCGGCCGCGCATGGCTCGTGGAAAACGGAGATCCGTACCAGGTATCCGTCGTGGATGCGGACGGCCGCGTGGGAATCGACTGGGGTGTCTATGGCGTCCCCGAGACCTTCGTCGTCGACAAGAATGGCATGATTCGTTACAAGCATATCGGACCGATCACGCCGGAGAGCCTGCAGCAGAAGATCCTGCCACTGGTGCGCGAGTTGCAGAAATCGTGAAGCGCATTTTTCTCGTCGCGAGGCTGGTGGCGACAGTCGTGTTCGCTGCGGCGTGTACACACGCGCAGGCCGACGCTGCCTTCGACGCGCGCCTCAAGAACCTCGAAGAGGAATTACGCTGCCTGGTCTGCCAGAACCAGACGCTGGCCGATTCCACTGCGCCGCTGGCCCAGGATTTGCGGCGGGAGGTGCGCGAACTCGCGCAACAGGGCAAGAGCGACGCCGAGATCAAGCAATACCTGGTCGCGCGTTACGGCGATTTCGTGCTGTACAAGCCGCCCGTCAAACCGACGACCTGGTTGCTCTGGTTCGGACCGTTCGCGTTCCTGCTGGGCGGCGGACTCGTGTGGTACGTCGTTCTGCGCCGGCGCAGGCGCGGTGGCGACAACGGGCCGGCATCGGAAGACCTGGATGTCAGCGATCAATCGAAACGTGCGCGCAAGTTACTCGACGCCCCGCCGGATTCGTAAACGGCGCTAAAGAGACGCCCCGCACTTCCAGCACAAGTCGAAGTTCGCGGGCGATAGCTCGCCGCATCCTCCGCACAATACATCGCCCTGCCGCGAGCCGGCCGACTCGATGTCACGCAGCACTATTTGCGCGCGCTCGCAGTCGCATTCGCGTTCGATCCACACCTGTGGCTGCCCGACATCCGGCGGAACATCGCCGACGATGCTCGACGCGTGCTGGTTGAACACGTGCGCCTTGATGCCGGCCTGGTTCAGGCGGTCCGCGACCAGGTAGGCGTCGTAACGATGAAGTGCAGTGTAGATTCGGATCATGCCGGCGGCCGAAACAAGGTCAGCGCGCGCACCAGGTTTTGCAGCACGCTGTTGAGGCGACTTGCCTTGACCGGATCCCACTGGTACGGCGGTGCCTCGTCCATGTAGCAGTCCTGCGCCATTTCCAGCTGCAGCGCGTGCACGCCATTGTACGGTTGCCCATAGTGGCGCGTGATCCACCCGCCCTTGAAGCGGCCATTGACGACATGCGTGAAGCCTTCCGCCCACGACAGCACTTGCGACACGCAATCCTGCAATGCCGGCAGGCAACTGGCGCCATTCGCGGTGCCGAGATTGAGATCCGGCAGTCGCCCCGCAAAGAATCGCGGCACTACGCTGCGGATCGAATGGCCGTCCAGGATCACCGCGAAGCCATGGCGCTTGCGCACGCGCGTGAGTTCCGCCGCGAGCGCCGCGTGATAGGGCGCGAAATACGAACCACGCCGGTCGTCGATTTCCGATGGCGACGGCGTTTCATCCTCCAGGTAGATCG
>JAYTIR010000105.1:0-1920 GCA_043731765.1 Burkholderiales bacterium | reverse complement strand
GGCGTGAAAAAAGTGATTCGCGTCGGCAACAACGCGGTCGCGGTCGTCGCCGATTCCTGGTGGCGCGCCAAGACCGCGATCGATGCATTGCCGATCGAGTGGGACGAAGGCCAGCATGCGAAAGCCTCGAGCGCGGCGTTCGCCGAAGTGCTCAAGGCCGGGCTGGACGCGAAGGACGCAATCGTCGGCAACCAGGTCGGCGATGCTGCGGCGGCGATCGCCGGCTCGGCGAAGAAAGTCGAAGCCGTCTACTCGTACCCGCATCAGAATCACGCGACGATGGAAACGATGAACGCGACGGCGCGCTGGACGCCGGAGCGCTGCGAAGTGTGGACACCGACGCAGAACGGCGAAGCAGCGCTGGCCGCGACCGCCGAGGCCGCAGGTTTGCCGCCGGCGCAATGCGACGTGTACAAGCTCCATCTGGGCGGAGGCTTCGGCCGTCGCGGCGCGGTGCACGACTGGGTGCGCCAGGCGGTGCTGATCGCGAAGGAAATGCCGGGCACGCCAGTGAAGCTGATCTGGACGCGCGAAGAAGACATGCTGCACGGCAGCTATCACCCGGTTACCCACTGCAAGCTGACCGCGGGTCTCGACGCGCAGGGCAATGTCACCGGCTTCCAGATGCGTATTTCGGGGCAATCGATCCTCGCCGGGGTCGCGCCCCAGAACATCAAGGACGGCAAGGATCCGGTGGTGTTCCAGGGACTGAATCCGCCCGGACCGGAAGCCTCGCTGGGCTATGCGTTCCCCGCGCTTCTGATCGATCACGCGATGCGCAATCCGCATGTGCCGCCGGGCTTCTGGCGCGGCGTCAACCTGAACCAGAACACGATCTACCTCGAATGCTTCATCGATGAAATGGCGAATGCGGCCGGCCAGGACGCGCTCGCGTTCCGGCGCAAGCTGCTTGCCAACAGTCCGAAGCATCTGGCGGTGCTCAACGCCGCGGCGGAGAGGGCGGGCTGGGGAACGCCGGCCGCGCCGGGCGTCTTCCGCGGCCTCGCGGTGACGATGGGCTTCGGCAGCTATGTCGCGGCGTGCGCCGAAGTCTCGGTGAACAACGACGGTGCGTTGAAGATCCACCGGATCGTCGCCGCGACCGACCCAGGCTACGCGGTCAATCCGCAGCAGATCGAAGCGCAGGTCGAGGGCTCGTTCGCGTATGGCCTGTCGGCGGCGCTGTTCGGCGAGTGCACGGTCAAGGACGGCCGGATCGAACAGGATAATTTCCACACTTATGTGCCGGTGCGGATGGCGGAAATGCCGCCAGTGGAAACGATCGTCATCGCCTCGGGCGGCTTCTGGGGCGGCGTCGGCGAGCCGACAATCGCCGTCGCGGCGCCGGCCGTGCTGAATGGGATTTTTGCCGCGACCGGAAAGCGCATCCGCGATCTGCCGCTAAAAAATCACAGCCTGAAGAAGGCTTGACGCGGATCGCTGATTCAAATGGCCTGTCGTTGCCGCGGAGGCGTGAACCCAGCGACTTCCGTGCCGCTCAACAGCCGGGAAGCTGGCGACTTGCGCGTCCGACGTCACAGGGTCCCTGCCTTCGCGGGGACGACAATTTTTGGTACGTTAGTCGGCGCCACGATTAGCGGACGCCGGTTTTTGCCATGGTTTCTCTACTGCATATTCAAAATGCTGAAGGGGTGGAAGACGTCGAATGACTATGGCCGCGTTGCCTACTGCAATCGCGATCGGTCTGGTGTTTTCGACTGGTTGGGTTCGCGCACAACCCGCTCCGCCTATTCCACCGCTGACCGTCACCGGCGACGCCCTTCTGGAATCGCTGACCGGCGTTCCGGGCGATGCGGCGCGGGGCCGTGCGATCGTCGCCAACCGGCAACTCGGACTTTGCCTGCTTTGTCACACGGGCCCGATTCCGGAAGAGCGGTTCCAGGGAACGCTGGCACCCGA
>JAYTIR010000104.1:0-4792 GCA_043731765.1 Burkholderiales bacterium | reverse complement strand
GCGGGTATCAAGGCACCCGATTGGCTGGCCTCGCTCGACGGCCTCGAGGTCAATCGCGGCAACCAGCTTCTCGTGGAGTCGACGCTGCAGACCACCCGCAATCCGGACATCTTCGCGTTCGGCGATTGTGCGGCTGCGCCGTGGCATGGCGCACCGCAGGTGGGCGCGATGGTACCGCCGCGCGCACAGGCGGCGTACCAGCAGGCGGCCCTCCTGTGCAAGACGGTTCGCGCACGCATGGAAGGCAAGCCGCTGCCGACATTCCACTTTCGGGATTTCGGTTCGCTGGTGTCACTCGGTGAACTTTCGGCCGTCGGCAATCTGATGGGGAGATTGATCGGCGGCAGCCTCCTGATTCAGGGAATGATCGCGCGCTGGATGTACGTGTCGCTGTACAAGATGCACCAGGTGTCGATCCACGGGCTGTTGCGTGTCGTGTTCGATACGCTTGGCCGCAGCCTGCGCGGCGGGGTCAAGCCGCGGGTCAAGTTGCATTGACGTCGGGCCGGCGTGGCGGCGGGAGACTACCAGATCGAGACGCGCTCCTGGGTAGGCCGAAACATCTTGTCGCCGCCCTTGAGCTTGAACGTCTCGTAAAATGCGTCGAGATTGGAGAGCGGACCGTTCACCCTGAACATTTCCGGTGAATGCGGGTCGGATTTCAGATAAACGATCTGCTGCTCGTCGCGGGTCTTGCTGCGCTCTCCCTGCGCGAAGCTCATGAAAAAGCGCTGGTCGCCGGTCATGCCGTCTATGACCAGTGCTTCCTTGCCGCCAAGCGACAAGTGGTAAGCCTTGTATGCGACGGCCAGGCCGGACAGGTCGGCGATATTCTCACCAAGGGTCAGTTTTCCGTTGACGAAGTATCCCGGCACCGGGCTGTACGCGTCGAACTGCGCGACGAGCGCCTTCGTCTTGTCATCGAAGCGCTTGTGGTCGTCCGCGGTCCACCAATCGCGCAGGTTGCCATCGCCGTCGAACTGGCTGCCCGAGTCGTCAAAGCCGTGGCTGATCTCGTGGCCGATGGTTGCGCCTACGCCGCCGTAATTCGCGGCATCGTCGGCCGCCGGGTTGAAGTACGGCGGCTGAAGGTAGGCGGCCGGAAATACGATCTCGTTCATCAACGGGTTGTAGTAGGCATTGACCGTCTGCGGCGTCATGAACCACTCCTCGCGATCGATCGGCTTGCCGAGCTTGGCCAGGTTGCGTTCATACTCGAAACGATTGGCGCGCATCACGTTGCCCACGAGGTCGTTGGGAACGATGACGAGTTTGGAGTAGTCGCGCCATTTCGCCGGATAGCCGATTTTTGGCGTGATCTTGGCGAGCTTGGCGTGCGCCTCGTTCTTGGTCTCCGGCCCCATCCAGTCGAGGCCGTCGATGCTCTGCTTGTAGGTGGCGAGCAGGTTGGCAACGAGCTTTTCCATGCGCGCTTTGCTCTCTGGTGGAAAGTTCTTCGCCACGTAGACCTGGCCAAGCGCCTCACCGATCGAACCGTCCACCAACGCGACGCCGCGTTGCCAGCGCGGACGGATTTGCGGGACACCCGAGAGCGTGGTCCCGTAGAAGGCGAAGCGTTCGTCGACGTAAGCCTTGTTTAGGAAGCGCGCGTATTCGCGCAGCACCTGCCATTTGAGATAGGTCTTCCAGACCGGCAGCGGCGTACTGGCGAAGAGTTCGGCGAACGCCTTCAGGTAGGTTGCCTGGTAGAGCACGACGTCGGAGACCTTGGCCGAAACTCCCGCCGCGGCGAGATAGGACGTCCAGTCGAAGCCCGGTGCATAGGCGGGCAGATCCTTCATCGCAATCTTGGTGTACGTTTTCACCGGATCGCGATTCTCGACCTTGGTCCAATGCACGCGCGCGATCGCCGTTTCGAGCGCCAGGATCTGCGCAGCGTCCCGTTTCGCGGTCTTGATCCCCATCATCGCCAGCATCTTCCCGGTGTGCTCGACATATTTTTTACGGATGCCAACAAGCTGCGCGTCGTCGTCAGTGACGTAATAATCACGGTCGGGAAGGCCAAGCCCGGATTGCGACAGATACACAACGTAGGCGGTCGAATTTCTCTTGTCCTGATCAATGTCGAGATCGACCGGAGGGCTGACGCCGATCGGCTTCAAGCGTGCGAACAGGGCCGGAAGTTCGGACTTGTCCTTGATCCGATCGATGGCCGCGAACTCGCGCTCGAGCGGCTTCAGCTTCAGCGTTTCGAGACGGGCTTCGTCCATGAAGCTGCGGTAGAGGTCGCCGACTTTGCGCGCCTCGTTGTACCCTGTGGCGGACGTCGATCTTGCCGCGTCGTCGATGATGGCCCGCAATTTTTCCTGTGCATCCTCGTGGAGGACATATCCCGGGCTCCAGCTCGGCTTGTCGTCGGGAATGGTTGTCGTTGCCAGCCACTTGCCATTGGCGTGCGTGTAGAAGTCGTCCGCAGCGCGGATCGTCAGGTCGACGTACTGGGGTTCGACGCCGGACATGTCGGCGGCCTGCAGCGATCCGGCCAGTACGCCGGCAAGGCAGGCAAGGGTGATGCGTTTTTTCACGGGCGGCACTCCTGGTCGATCAATGTGGGGTCGGCAATGCGAGTCCTCGAATGGACGGCCCGGACCCGCGAGCGGCAATTATCGCATTCCCTCCGCGGTGCGCATGGATCGTTCGATATACTGCGCCCGGAACCGACCGGAAGTGCCCAAAGCCGATGAACGCCGAACTCTTCTCCGCCACCATTCTGCTGATCCTGGTCCTCGACCCGTTTGGCAACCTGCCGGTCGTCGTGTCGGTGCTGGCCAAGGTTCCTACCGAACGGCGGTCCCGGGTCGTCCTGCGCGAGTGCTTCTTTGCCTACGTGATCCTGATCGCGTTCATGGCCGGCGGACGGACATTCATGCAGTGGCTGCAGTTATCGGACGTGTCGCTGACGATCGCCGGCGGCATCATCCTCTTTCTCATCGCGCTGCGCATGGTGTTCCCGCACCCGGATGGCGTGTTTGGTGACTCGCATGGCGGGGAACCCTTTCTCGTGCCGCTCGCCGTGCCTTCGATCGCGGGGCCGTCAGCCTTGGCGACGGTGATGCTGATGGCGTCGCGCGACCCCGTGCATCTGCCGACCTGGGCAATCGCCCTTACGGTCGCAATGGCCCTGACCACACTGGTGCTGCTGGCCGCGCAGCGGTTGCAGGCCGCGTTGGGCGAGCGTGCAATCGTCGCTTTCGAACGATTGATGGGACTGGTTCTGACCGCGCTCGCGGTCGAGATGCTGTTGAACGGTGTCCGGACTTTCGCGGCGCAAATCGGGCACTGACTGCGATCCATCAAACTGGCATCAGCCAACCGTTCTCGCACTTCACCGCGCCGGCCCTTTCAAGATTTCCGACCAGCATTGTGGCCAGTTCGGGCGGTGGCAAATGCAGACAGGCCGCGTTGAAGTCGCGGTAGATTTCCACGCGCTCCACGTAGGACGGCAAGTCCGCGAGCGACATGCGCTGGTGGTCGAGCAAGTGGAAGGTCAGCAAGGCTTTCAGCGCGTGCCGGGCGACGCGGGCATCGTCGGCCTCGAACGCCGCGGCGCGCTGAAAGGCCCGATCGAGCGCTGGCGCGACCTCGGTGAATACATCGCCGTGGCCGGGAATCACGACGCGGACGTCGAGCGCCGCGATCATCTCGAGGGTCGCGCGTGTCGCCGGCAATGCGGCGGGGTCAATGGCACGGGGCATCACGAAGCCGTAGCCATCCTCCCAGAGCGCGTCGCCCGAGATCAGGATCCGATGTTCCGGGTTGTAAAACACGAGCGCGCCCATGTCGTGGCCCGGCGCGGCCAGCGCTTGCCATTCGAGGCCTCCCCAAATATGAGTGGAGCCCGCACCAAGAATTTCATCGACGGCAAAGCGATCCGCATCCTGATCTGCGTAATCGAGCAACAGTGCCTTCGTGTCCCAGCGCTCGACCAAGGTCACCTCGCCTTCCGGCAATGCGATGGGGCAACCGTAGGCGGCGTTGACCGTTGCGTTTCCACCCATGTGGTCGGAGTGGCAGTGCGTGTTGACGAGTTTGGCGAGAGGCTCGCTGCCCAGTCCGCGTTCCGAGCGCAGCAGCGCCAGCGTCAGCGGCGCGTGCCGCACATAACCCGAGTCGATCAGTACGTGGCCGTCCGGACTCTTGAGCAGGATGTTGTTCGCCGAGAGCCAGTCGCGGACGAAGACGTGGACCTGCGGCGGGAGTGGCGCAGCCATCATTTGAGCTTGCCGAGAAACTCCCGCACCAGCGCGACGCGGTCGACCAATGTCGGCGCGCCGCGCTCGATGCGAATGCGATCTTGCCCGTGGAAGCGGATGCGGCCATCTCTTTGCACAAGCAGGATCAGGTTGCCGGGATCGAACGGAGGCTGCTTCACGAACTGCAGCGTGGTGCGCTCCGGTCCGGCGTCGATCTTGGAGACACCTAACTCCTTGGCGGTCTGGCGCAGGCGATGACACGACAGGAGCGCCTGCGCGGACTCGGGCGTGGGACCGAAGCGGTCGACCAATTCCTCCTGGATTGAATCGAGTTCCAATGGCGTGTCCGCGCTCGCAAGACGCTTGTACATGACCAGTCGCTCGTGCACGTCATTGCAGTAGAGCGCGGGCAGCAGCGCCGGAACGTGGAGGTTGATCTCGGTGGTGACGCCCAGCGGCTGCGACAGGTCGGGCTCGCGTCCGGATTTCAGCGCCGAGACCGACGCCTTCAGCATGTCGGCGTAGAGCTGGAATCCGATCTGCTGCATCTCACCGGACTGCGAATCGCCGAGCACTTC
>JAYTIR010000103.1:0-6682 GCA_043731765.1 Burkholderiales bacterium | reverse complement strand
CCTGATTCCAGGTTCCGGCTCAATGTCGCTCATTAAGGTTCCTGTTGTCGGGAAAAAGCGACATATTTTCCCCCGCTAAATCAGCGCTTTAATACCATTGTCATTCGGCGTGTCTGTTTTCCGCGACACTTGAGCCCGAAGCTGTTGCGGCGCAATGTCTGCAAAGGACATGCCGCGAAACGCGTTCTCCCCGGTAAATCGTGGTTTTGCGGCTTGCCCAACACAAATCGCGCGCGCTTGGCACGTCGATTGCTTATAGATGATTGACAAGGACATTCACTGACGATCGAGATCAACCATGGATACGTTCGCACCGGAATTCGCACAGTACTGGCTGACCGGCCGGTCTGGCGATGCGGACGTCGCCAATCCCGACCGGGACAATCACGACACGCCTACCCAGCAGGCGGCCCTGGTTGAGTTGGCCGAACGCGTCAGCGCGGCACGCAGAGTGGCCTGAAATTTTTTAGCGCCGGAGGTTTATCGCCAGGCTAGTTGCTTAACGTGAATCGATTGATGAGCGGAGCGGAGTAACGCTGCGGTCATCTGCAATCCCCCTTGCCCGCCATCCTCCTCCCGGCGGGCTTCTTTTTTCCCGCTTCTCTCCTGACGCTGCCCGCTATATGCGTCGTGCGCTCACACCGCGACGGGGGCCTTCAACGCCGCGTGGCATTCATAGTCGGCGATCTCGAAATCATCGTAGACGTAGTCGAACAACGTGGGCGGCTTGCGCCGGATGACGAGCCGCGGTGGTGTAAACGGGGAACGTGCAAGCTGCATGTCCACCTGCGTGAGATGGTTGAGGTAAAGGTGGCAGTCCCCGCCGGTCCAGATGAAATCACCCAACGCAAGGTCGCATTGCTGCGCGATCATGTGCGTCAACAGCGCGTACGAGGCGATGTTGAACGGAACGCCGAGGAAGATGTCCGCGCTGCGTTGGTAGAGCTGGCAGGAAAGTCTCCCGCCGGCGACGTAGAACTGGAACAGCAGGTGGCAGGGCGGCAGTTTCATCCGCGGGATGTCCGCGACATTCCATGCCGACACGATTAGACGACGCGAATCCGGATTGCGGCGGATCTCTGCGAGAAGATTCGCGATTTGATCGATGTGCGTGCCGTCCGGCGCCGGCCATGACCGCCACTGGTATCCGTACACGGGCCCCAGATCGCCCTTCACATCGGCCCACTCGTCCCAGATCGAAACGCCATTGGCCCTGAGGTAGGCCGTGTTGGTGTCGCCGGCCAGGAACCACAGGAGCTCGTGGATGATCGACCTGGTGTGGACTTTCTTCGTGGTGAGAAGCGGAAAACCGCGCGCCAGGTCGAAGCGCATCTGGTAGCCGAATACCGACAGCGTGCCGGTTCCAGTGCGGTCGTCCTTGCGGTGGCCGTGTTCGCGCACGTGGCGCATGAAATCGAGATATGGCTGCATCGGCGGGGGGTGTCGCGGTGGGAATTTGCCTGGTTCGAAATGCGTCGATGGGAGCCTGTCCATTGTAACGGAGCTCCGAAATGCGGCTGCGGCGCGTTCCGGAACGCGGAAATTCGGTGGATCCCCGATTTGTCAATCCGACGAACGGCTACTTGACAAGCGCCGGATCAGGTCTAGAATTCGAAACAACATAACTAGTCCGGTAGTTATATTATCCGGTTCGATATCCGGCGGTCCTGGCGGTGGAACGGCTTGCGCCATGCGAGCCTTCATGCGGAGATTTCGAATGCGACCGAGTTACGCCCGAGCCATTCCCCGCGCCTGGCGGCGCACAGCCCGGATGTTCGTCGCGCTGGGCGACCCGCACCGGCAGCGCATTGTCCTCATGTTCGAGCCGGGCGAACGGCTTAACGTAGGCCAGATCGTTGCGGCTTCCACGCTTTCGCGTTCCGCCGTCGCCCACCATCTGAAGGTGCTGCGCGAGGCGGGCGTCCTGCACAGTGAAAAGATCGGGAAGGAAGTCTGGTACCACCGCGATCCCGAGGCCGTCCGCGCCGCGCTGACGGATGTGCTCGATTTCCTCGAAGAACAGTGACCGGGAGACCACCATGCTTGCGTGGATCCTCGCCGTCTTTGCCTTCTTCGCCGTCCTGGAACGTTGCACGCCAGGCTGGCAACTCCCCGACGTTCGTACCTGGCCGCTACGCGTGCTGACGATCAACGCCTGCCAACTGTCGGTCGTCGTCGTGGCGGGCTTGACCTGGGAACACTGGTTTCAGGCGGCCTCGCTCTTCCATCTTTCGGAACACATGTCGAAGTGGGCCGCTGGGATGTCGGCCTATTTCATCGCGACTTTTGTCTTCTATTGGTGGCATCGCTGGCGGCACGAAAGCGACTGGCTCTGGCAATCCCTGCACCAGATTCACCACAGCGCGCAAAGACTCGAGGCGAGCACGACTTTCTACAAGCATCCGCTGGAAATGCTCGCCAATTCCATCATCAACGGCGCGCTGGTCTACGCGCTTCTCGGGTTGTCCGTCGAGGCGGGTGCGGTCTATGTGATGCTTACCGCGAGTGGCGAGTTTTTCTTTCACGCCAATATACGCACGCCGCACTGGGTCGGGTACGTTTACCAGCGCCCCGAAATGCACAGGGTCCATCACGAGTATGGCGCGCACCGGAACAACTACGGCGACATCGTTTGGTGGGACATGCTGTTCGGCACGTACGAGAATCCGCCGACCTGGAACGGCAAGTGCGGCTTCGATCCGTCACGCGAGGAGCGTCTGGACGACATGTTGCTATTTCACGATGTCCACTTGCCCTGAGTGGCTGACGTGTACCACCTCCCTTTGCGGGTATCCTGCCGCCTGTGGTCTTTCCGTCACGGCGCGTAACCGGAACACCTGCCCATGCAACAGTCCAATCAGTTCGATCTTCTCAAGCAACGCCGCTTCGCGCCGTTCTTCTGGACGCAGGCGCTGGGCGCCGGCAACGACAATATCTACAAGAACGCACTGGTCATCTTCGTCGCGTACCACGCGGCGCGTATGACCACGATCGACGCGAACACCCTCGTCAATCTGGCCGCCGCCGTGTTCATCGCGCCATTCGTCCTGTTCTCGGCGACGGCCGGGCAACTCGCCGACAAGTTCGAGAAATCCCGGCTGATCCGTTACATCAAGGTCTTCGAGATCGCGATCATGACGATCGGCTGCCTCGGATTCGTGTGGCGGAACCTCACGCTGCTTTTTATCGCGCTGGCGCTGATGGGCGTGCACTCGACGCTGTTCGGCCCGGTCAAATATGCGATCCTGCCGCAGCACCTGAAGACGGAGGAATTGGTCGGCGGCAATGGCCTGGTGGAAATGGGAACGTTCGTGGCGATTCTGGTCGGCACGATCGTCGGCGGGTTGCTGGTGGCCGTTGAACCGAACGGACCCGTGCTTGCCGGCGCCGCGGCGGTGGTCGTCGCCGTCGCAGGGTGGCTCACCAGCCGCGCGATTCCCTTGACGCCCGCGGCGGCGCCGAACCTCACGATCAACTGGAATCCGTTCACCGAGACGTGGAGGAACCTGCGGTTCGCGCGTGGCAACCGTGTCGTCTGGCTCTCGATGCTGGGCATCTCTTGGTTCTGGTTCTATGGCGCGACGTTTCTTACCCAGTTTCCCAATTTCGCGAAAGACGTGCTGGGTGGCGACGAGCACGTCGTCACCTTTCTTCTCGCCAGTTTCTCCATCGGCATCGGCATCGGTTCGCTGCTGTGCGAGCGGCTCTCCGGCGGCAGGGTCGAACTGGGTCTGGTTCCTTTTGGCTCGATTGGCCTCACGCTCTTCGCGGTGGACCTGTGGTTCGCCACGCACGCCATGCACGCGACGGGGCTCTCCGGTGTCGGAGCTTTCCTTGCGCAGCCGGCCCACTGGCGGGTCACGGCGGACCTCGTGCTGATCGGCCTCTTCGGCGGCTTCTACATTGTCCCGCTGTATGCGCTGATCCAGGAGCGCTCGGAGCCCGCGTACCGTTCACGGATCATCGCCGCCAACAACATTCTCAATGCGCTGTTCATGGTCGCGTCCGCGGGTCTCGCGATCGCGTTGCTGGCAACCGGCGTGTCGATTCCCGGGCTGTTCCTGGCCACTGGCATCCTCAACGCCTTTGTCGCGCTATACATCTACCGGCTCGTCCCCGAATTCCTGATGCGGTTCCTCGCGTGGCTGCTGATCCACACGATGTACCGCGTGAAAAAAGAAGGCCTCGAAAACGTACCGGAAAAGGGTGCCTGCATCCTCGTTTGCAATCACGTGAGCTATGTCGACGCGATCGTCGTCGCGGCCTGTGTGCGCCGCCCGGTGCGCTTCATCATGGACCATCGGATCTTCCGCGTGCCGTTGCTCAACTGGGTGTTCCGCACGATGAACGCGATTCCCGTCGCCTCGGCCAAGGAAGACCCCGCGGTCAAGGAAGCCGCGTTCGTGTCCGCCGCGAGCGCGCTGCGCGAAGGCGAGATCGTCGGCATCTTCCCGGAAGGCAAGCTCACGGATAACGGCGAGATGTATCCGTTCCGGTCGGGCATCGAGCGGATGGTGAACGACACGCCGGTGCCGGTCGTGCCGATGGCGCTGCGCGGACTCTGGGGAAGTTTTTTCAGCCGGTCCTTTGAGGGCAAGGCCATGCGCCGCTGGCGCGGCATATTTTCGCGAATCGGCATCGTCGTCGCGCCGGCGGTGCCGCCCGACCGGGCCACGCCCGATGCGCTGCACGCGGAAGTGCTGGCGCTGCGCGGCGACGCGCGTTAGAGCGCGTCCACGGCGAGCACATTCCTGATCGAAACTTCCCGCAAAGGATCCTCCATGTGGCTTCTGGGCATCGTGATCGGATTCATCCTCGGCGCCATCGCATTGCAGGGGTTTGGCGGAGGCTTGGCCGGCGGCCTGGTCGGCTTCATCGTCGCGCTGGCACTTCGTTCCCATGCTCGGACCATCGAACTTCGGGCAAAGGCGCTGCATCCCGTGACTCCGTTGACGGCTCCCGGTGATGCAGAAGCCGGCGCTGCCACTGTCGCCGCGCGCGTGGCGGCGATGGAGGAGCGTCTCCGCCGAATCGAGGCCAGGCTGGACGGACCTGTTGCAGGCCCGACGGCGCCCGCGCCGACGCACGACATTCCTGCGCCGGTCGCGTTGCCGACGACCGCACCTCAACCCACCCCGCTTCCGGCAAGCATTTCCGCATCCGCGCCGCGCCCTGCGCAGATCGACGTTCCATTGATGCCACCGGCTGCGACAATTCCGCAATTGCCGGAGGGCTGGGTCCAGGCCAACGACGGCACCGTGCAGCCCGCGAATACCGTCAGTGTTGCGCCGGAAATCGCGCTGCCGGAATCGCCCCGACCGCTCCCGACGCCGGCTGCACCGAATCCGCTGTGGGCGTGGTTCACCGGCGGCAATGCACTGACGCGGATCGGCGTCGTCGTGTTGTTTTTCGGGGTGGGATTCCTGCTCAAGTATTTCGCACATTACTTCACGATTCCAATCGAGCTTCGCTTGTCCGGTGTCGCGTTGCTGGGGGCAGGATTGATCGCACTCGGCATCAAGCTCCAGGGTAACCGCCCCGGCTATGGATTGTCGTTGCAGGGTGCGGGCGCCGGCATTCTCTACCTCACCGCGTTCGCCGCGTTTCGGTACTACGACGTGCTGCCGGCGACGGCTGCATTCGTGCTGCTTGCGACCATTGCGACGCTGACCGTGTGGCTGGCGATTCGCAACGACTCGCAGCCGCTCGCCGGACTGGCGATTGCCGGCGGCTTTCTTGCCCCGTTCCTCGTGGACGCGCATACCGGCGGACCGACACTGTTGTTCGGCTATTTCGCGGTGCTCAATGCGGCGATCTTCGCGGTGGCGTGGCTGCGGGCGTGGCGCGCGCTGAATGTGGTCGGCTTTCTGTTCACGTTTGTTTTGGGACTTCTCTGGGGACACCAGTACTACGCACCCGAATATTTTGCGACGGTCGAGCCGTTCCTCATCCTGTTCTTTGCATTCTATGTGGCGATCGCGGTCCTCTACGCGAAGAAGGCGCCGCTAGCCATGCATGCACCGGTCGACGCGCTGCTGGTGTTCGGTGTTCCGCTGGTCGGCTTTGCGCTGCAGGCCGGACTGGTGCGCGACACGCGCTACGGCGTGGCGTGGAGCGCATTCGCCGTGGCCGCGGTGTACGGCATGTTGTTTGCCGTGTTGCGCAAACGTGCCGAGCCGGGATTCGCGCTTCTTTCACGGGCTTTTCTCGCGCTCGCGATCATATTCGCCACGATCGCGATTCCGTTTGCCGCGGACCCCCAATGGACTTCCGCATGGTGGGCGCTCGAGGCGGCGGCCGTGTACTGGATCGGCTGCGAACAGCGGCAGGGACTGGCCCGCGCATTCGCGCTGTTGCTGCAGGTTGGCGCGGCCACCGCCCTCGTGCTCGGTGGCTTGCCCCAGGGCGGGCACCTTTTTCTGAACGCTTCATTTCTCGGCACCACGCTGATAGCGATGGCCGCCCTCGCGACCTCATGGGTTGCCGATCGCGCGGGCGACCGGATCAGCGCCAACGAACACGCGCTGTCGCCGCTGATATTCGGTTGGGGACTCCTGTGGTGGATCGGCGGCGGCGCCTTTGAAATTCTTCGCCACCTGCCGCGCGGCGAGGAAGAAAATGCCGTACTGGCATTCGTCACGGTCAGTGCTGCTGCCGCATTGTGGCTGCGCAGGTGGCTGCG
>JAYTIR010000102.1:0-8543 GCA_043731765.1 Burkholderiales bacterium | reverse complement strand
CCGTCGCGGGTGGCAGTGCGTTCCCGGCGCCCGCCGATCGCCGCGCGAATCAGATCACCGTCGACGGCCGCACGCTGCGCTACGTCGATTCGGAAGCATTGACGAGCAATCCTGCGCTGGCACCGCCATTTTCTTCCATCAACGGCGTAACAGGTTCGCTCGTCAATGTGGCGGGTTACGGAGGCAGCCCCGTCGTGGCAGGCGTCGCGTTCGGAACGCCGGCGTCAGGATATCGACCCGATACGTCGCCGGCCTTCGCCGGCCTCAACGCCTACGTGCTGGTCAACGCGAGCAACGTCAACCGCTATCCGCCGCAGGGCGGAATCGACGGACTGTTGCAAGCGGGCGACGTGACGCAAATACTCAAGAGCGCGCTCGACGTGGCCAATCGCGCGCGCGCGCAAATCCGCCGGCCTTTAGGGTCGGCCGCACAGGTGACGGTAACCGTGGTCGACACCAAAGGCAACGTGCTGGGTCTCGTGCGCACGCCCGACGCGCCGGTGTTCGGCACCGATGTCGCGTTGCAAAAGGCGCGCACCGCCGCTTTCTTTTCGAGCCTGACGGCGGGTGCGCAGCTCAACGCGCTTCCACCCGCCAACTATCCGACCGCGCCATCCTCCTACGTTGCAGGGCTGCGCACGTTCCTCAACGATCCAGCGTCGCTCGCCAACGGCATCGCCTACAGCAACCGCGCGATCGGCAACATCGCGCGGCCGTACTTCCCGGACGGCATCAGCGGCACGGTGAACGGACCCATCTCGAAACCCATCGGGCAATGGAGCATATTCAACGATGGCCTGCAGCTCGACCTCGTGCAGAACAAGCTCGTTGCATCGCTCACGGCGGGTGACGACTCGACCGGCTGCACCGGGGTCGGCGCACTCACCAACGGCATCCAGCTTTTCGCGGGCAGCGTGCCCATCTATCGCGACAATCTGCTGGCGGGCGCAATCGGCGTTTCAGGTGACGGCATCGACCAGGACGACATGATTGCCTTCCTGGGGTTCGCCAATGCGGCGAGCACACTCGGCGCCGGCATCGCGAATGCGTCCCCTGCGATCCGCGCGGACACGCTGGTGCCGCAAGGCGAGGGCACGCGACTGCGCTATGTGAATTGTCCCCAGTCGCCCTTCAACGGCAGCAGTCAGCAGAATGTCTGCGCGGGCATCTGACCGCCTTTCTTCCGCCACGTTGGCCGCGGCGGCGCTCATTGTCGTGCTCATTTTCGTCCTCTATGCGCTGACGTCCGCAGGCTACGCCGCGGCGCAGGCGCCTCCGCAAAAGGCCGAAGCGCCGCCCGTGCCGGCGCCGCCACCCAAATCTCTGGACGGCCGCTATGGTCTGCAGGTGTTGGTGGCCACGCTCGACGTGTACGCGGAGCCGAATCGTGCCTCCGTGATCATCGCGGAATTGCAGCAAAGCGCGCAGATCGAAGCGCTGGAGCGACGTGACGCGTGGTACCGGATCACGTTGTCCGATGGACGAACCGGTTGGGTCGACCATGTTTTTGGCACAACGGGCCCCAACTTCTCCGTCGATGTCGCGCCCGCATGGTTGCGCACGATGCCCTCTGCTGCGCAAGCAACACCGACCGCTGCGCAAGCAACGCCACCCGCTGCGCTTCCCGATGACTGGATCGTGCAACGACAGCCGATGGGCAGGCCGCTCGAGGCGTTGATCCCGGCAATCGATCCGAATCTGGTGCTCCCGCCGGCGGCGCTGCTGCCTCGCGAATCAATCCCGGTGCCCGATCGCTGGCGGCTGATGGATGAACTGGGCTTCATCCACCAACGCTGGTATGACCCCTATAACCCGAACACACTCAAGGGCGATCGTCCCGTGTTCGGTGAAGACTGGTTCGTAAACCTGAGCGCGGTGTCGGATACGTTGTTCGAATTCAGGCAGGTGCCCACACCAATCGGCGCGCAGTCCACACAAGTGCCGCAATCGAACGACCAGTTCGGGGGCAGCCGGCAGTCGTTGTTCAACCAGAATCTGGTTCTCAGCCTGTCGCTGATCAAAGGCGACACGACGTTCCGGCCGCCGGACTACGAAATTCGCTTCGTACCGGTGATCAACTTCAACCGCGCGCAGGTCGATGAAGTGCGCGTCTTGCGCATCGACCCGCGCGAGGGCACCACGCGCAACGACGGCATCGTCGCCGTGCAGGAGCTTTTCCTTGACAAGCACCTGCGCAACGTTTCCGAGTATTACGATTTCGACGCGGTGCGCGTCGGCATCCAGCCGTTCACCGCCGATTTCCGTGGCCTGCTGTTCATTGACCAGCCACTTGGAATCCGCTTGTTCGGAACGCGGGACAATAACAGGTGGCAATACAATCTGGCGTGGTTCCGTCGTCTGGAGAAGGACACCAACAGCGGCCTGAACGACATCGGCAAGCCGTTGCGCAACGAGAACATCCTGGTCGCCAATCTGTACCGGCAGGATTTTCCGGTTCCCGGCTTCACGTTGCAGGGGACGGTGATCTACGACGACGACCGCGAGAACCGCAGCGTCTACTACGACAACAACGGCTTCCTGACCCGGCCGGCGGCGCTGGGCGACGAGCAGCTGCACTCGTATCAGGTCACCTATCTCGGTCTCAACGGCGACGGACATTTCGGACGGTGGAATGTCACGGGATCGCTCTACTACGCGTTGGGCACCGTCAACCATGATCCACTCGCGCAGCAAAAGGTGAACGTGAACGCGCTCTACGCGGTGGCGGAAGTGTCCCGCGATTTCGACTGGATACGCGTTCGCGGCACCGGGATCTTCCAGAGCGGTGACAAGAATCCCTTCGACGGCCAGGCCAATGGCTTCGATGCCATACAGGAAAATCCGCAGATCGCCGGTGCGGACACGAGTTACTGGATCCGGCAGGCGGTGCCGCTCATCGGCGGCGGCGGCGTGACGCTTTCCGGGCGCAACGGCGTGCTGGCCGCGCTGCGCTCTTCGAAGGACGAAGGCCAGGCCAACTTCGTCAATCCGGGCCTGGCGCTGGTCGGGATCGGCGCCGACTTCGACGTGACGCCGCAGGTGCGCGTCATCGGCAACCTCAACCAGCTCTGGTTCGCCAATACGTCGTCGCTGTCGGTGCTGCGCAACCAGGGCAGCGTCAACACGTCGATCGGAACCGATGTGTCGGTGGCGGTGCAGTACCGCCCGCTGTTTTCGCAGAATATCGTGCTCAACGCCTCCGCGGCCGTCCTGTTCCCGGGCGCGGGGTTGAAACAGCTGTATGCCTTCGAAGGCAACAAGACGCAATACTCGATCCTCGCCAACGTGCTGCTGACCTTCTGACCATGGCGTTCTCGACACCGTACATGACACAATTCATGCGCCGTTCGCTGTTGCGCCTGCTGCGGTGGTGCGGGCTACCCGTGCTCATGCTTGTCTGCGCCGGCGCGGGTGTGGGCGCGGAGGGCGAGAAGCCCGTCGCGCGTGCGTACGTCGCGCAGCCCGCGGCGCCCGAACGGCAGACCGTCGACGCGGCGCACGTCAAGTCGAGCGGGTGTGTGAGTTGCCACACGGCCACGGACCACGCCACGATGCACGCCAACCCCGCCGTCGTCCTGGGCTGCGCCGATTGTCACGGCGGGAATGCGCTGGTCGTCAGGCCGGCGGGCGTCGACGTAAAGGACGCCGCCTACCGATCTGCGCTGGCGGACGCCCACGTGCTGCCGCGATTTCCGCTGGCGTGGAAATATCCGTCGAGCGCGAATCCGCCGGGCAGTTACACGCTGCTCAATCGCGAATCTGCCGAGTTCATCCGCTTTGTGAACCCCGGCGACTATCGTGTCGCGCGCGAAGCGTGCGGTGCATGCCACCTGCCGACCATCCAGGCCGCCGAACGCAGCATGATGTCGACCAGCGTGATGCTGTGGGGAGGTGCCGCGTACAACAACGGAATCCTGCCGTTCAAGCGCTATGTGCTGGGCGAGGCCTACACGCCGAAGGGCGAGGGCGCGACCATCGTCAATCCGGTTGCGGTCAATCCGTTCATGACGGAAAAAGGCATTCTTGGGAAACTGTATCCACTGCCCGCGTGGGAGACGACAATTCCCGGCGATATCTTCCGCGTATTCGAGCGCGGCGGGCGCGTGATCTCGAGTCAGTTCCCCGAAATCGGAGTGCCCAACAGCAGTGGCGCACTGCAAAAACTGGAAGAACCGGGGCGACCCGACCTGAAACAATCCAACCGCGGTCCGGGCACGGGCAGCCGAATTTCGGTGCCGGTGATCAACATCACCAAGACCCGGTTGAACGATCCGCAAATGTGGTTTCTGGGCACCAACGAGCAGCCCGGAGACTATCGCTCGTCGGGCTGCAGTGGTTGCCACGCGGTCTATGCCAACGATCGCGATCCGAAGCACAGCGGGCCCTACGCGGCGTTCGGCAACACGGGCATGTCGCAGACGGCCGACCCGACCATTCCCAGGGACGAATCCGGCCATCCGCTGAAGCACGCTTTCACGCGCGCCATTCCTTCGTCGCAATGCATGGTGTGCCACATGCACCAGCCGAACGTGTTCGTGAATACGTTCTACGGCTACATCATGTGGGACTACGAATCCGACGCGCCGTTCATGTGGCCGGAGAAGCAGCGCTACCCGACGGCTGCGGAGGCTCGCGAAATTCTCGACCGCAATCCCGAGGAGGCGGCGATCCGCGGCAAATGGAGCGATCCGGAATTCCTGCGCAACGTGTCGTCGCTCAATGCGCAACTCAAGGACACGCAGTTCGCCGACTACCACGGCCACGGCTGGAATTTCCGCGCTGTGTTCAAGCGCGATCGCAAGGGCACGCTGCTCGACGCCAAGGGGACCGCGGTCGCCGACGACGATCCGGAAAAATTCAAGAAGGCCGTGCACCTGTCGTCGATCCACATGGAAATCGGCATGCAATGCGTCGATTGCCATTTTTCGCAGGACAGCCACGGCAACGGTCACATCTACGGCGAGGTGGCGGCGGCCATCGAGATCGACTGCGCCGACTGCCACGGCACCGTCAACAAATACCCGACGTTGTTCACCAGCGGGCCCGCGGCGCAGCCCGGCGGGCGCGACATGTCGCTGTTGCGCACGCAGGACGGCCGCAAGCGCTTCGACTGGCGCGACGGCAAGCTCTATCAGCGCGCCGCGCTCGACCCCGACAAGGAATGGGAAATGTCGCTGGTCCGGGACACCGTCAATCCGCTGCATCCGAAGTATAACGCGAAGGCGGCACGCGCCAAGCTCCTGTCCGCCGGCGACTCGATGCAGTGGGGCCCGGGAGTCGATACCACCAAGCTTGCGCACGACAACGACAAGGTCGCGTGTCAGACCTGCCACCTGTCGTGGACGACGAGTTGCGCCGGCTGCCATCTGCCGATCCAGGCGAACGCGAAGACCGACCGCCATCATTACGAAGGCGGGGAGAGCCGAAATTTCGCCACGTATAACCCGCAGGTCGCACGCGACGACATGTTCCAGTTAGGCCGCCACGGCACGGTGAAGGGCAGCAAGATCGTTCCGGTGCGGTCGAGTTCGGCGCTCGTGCTGTCGTCCACCAACATCAACCGCGAGCGCATCTACATTCAGCAGCCGCCGATCGCGGCAAGCGGATTTTCCTCGCAGGCGTTCTCGCCGCACTACCCGCACACCGAGCGCAAGACCGAGACCAAGACCTGCAGCGACTGCCATGTATCGGCGGCGAACGACAACAACGCGATCATGGCGCAACTTCTGCTGCAGGGAACCAACTTCGTCAACTTCGTCGGCTTCAATGCCTGGATCGGCGAAGAAAAGCGGGTCAGCGCGGTGCAGGTGACCGAATGGGACGAGCCGCAGGCGGTTATCGGCAGCTATCTGCAGCGTTACGCTTATCCGGACTGGTTTGCGGACCACCAGAAGCGTGACCGGCGATTGCCGACGATCGCCACGCACGCCACCAAAGGCGCGGCGCGCTGCCTGCAGCTTCGCGGTGAATACCTGTACGTGGCCGAGGGCGCCGGCGGCATGCGTGTTTACGACGCCGCAAGCGTGGCGAACAAGGGCGTGTCGCAAAAGATCATCACGGCGCCATTTTCAGCGCTGGGCCACGACACCCACATCGCGTCCGCCAATGCGACGTGCGTGGCGCTGCCGACCAACCAGCCGATCAATCCGCTGCGCAACGACGGCGAGTTGATGCGGGTCACCAATCAGGAACAGGCGTTCCACCCGATCTACAGCTACGCCGCGATCACCGATGCGGTCGAGGGCCTGATCCTCACCAACATTACAACGATGGCGGATGGCGAACCGCGGAACAATTTCCTGACGCGCGCCGTCACCTGGAATGGTGGGGCGGAAATGAGCGGCGTCCTGAACGGCGCGCGGCATGTTGTGCTGGGCGGGCATTTTGCCTATATCGCGGCCGACAAGGGACTGGTGATTGTCGACCTCGACAACCCGCTACAGCCGAAACTCGCGGCCGTTGTGCCGCTGCAAGGTGCCCGCGCGTCGGCGCTGCAGTTCCGCTACCTCTTCGTCACCGACGACAGCGGATTGCGCGTCATCGACGTGACCGAAACGGCGCGACCGCGCATCGTGGCCGGTGCGGGCGTGGCGCTGGCCGATGCGCAGCGCGTCTATGTCGCACGAACCTTCGCCTATGTGGCGGCGGGGAAAGAGGGCCTCGCCATCATCGATGTCGAGCGGCCCGAAGCGCCCAGGCTGTATGCCATGTTCACCGCCGACGGCAAATTGAACGACGCGCGCGACGTGATCGTCGGCTCGACCAACGCATCGCTCTTCGCTTACGTGGCGGACGGCGTCAACGGTTTGAAAGTGGTGCAGCTGACCGCGCCGGACACTCAACCAAAGTTTTACGGCTTTTCGCCCGATCCAAAACCGCAGTTGATTGCGTGGCGCAACACCGCCTCGCCCGCGGTGGCGTTGTCCAAGGGGCTTGATCGCGACCGCGCCGTCGACGAAACCGGCGGCCAGATCGCCGTGTTCGGCCGCATCGGTGCGCGGCCCTTTACCGCGAACGAGATGAGCAGGTTCTACCGGCGTCCGGATGGCTCGATATGGACCGTGTCCGACGAAATCCGGCAGCAGGACTTCGTGCCCGCGCGGACCATCGCGGGCGGCATTGTGCCGGAAACGAAGGCACCGAAGCATTGAGGATTCCCATGAGCGACTCTTCGTACCTCGCGCACCTCGCGCACCTCACCCCGCATGCCGGATGGCTGTGTCGGTTGGCCGTACTTGCGGTGTTCGCAATGGCGGCGCCTTTAGTGACCGGACAGGCGACGAAACCCGCCGCCGTTCCGCTGCCCTATCACAGCGCCGACACGAGCATGGGTGTCGTCAATTGCGCGAACAGCCTCTGCCATGGTTCGGTGGAGCCGATCAAGGATTCGAACGTATTGCAGACCGAATATGTCACGTGGTCGCGCGTCGACAAACATGCGCGTGCCTACCAGGCTTTGTTCAGCGAGAAGTCGCTGCGCATCGCGAAGAACCTGGGATTGGGCAAGCCGTCCGAGGCCAAGATCTGCCTCGATTGCCACACGCACAATGTTCCCAAGGAGCGTCGCGGCGAACGTTTCCGTCTCGAAGACGGCGTGGCGTGCGAGGCGTGTCACGGGCCGTCCGGGCGGTGGCTCGAATCCCACGTGCAGGACAACACCCGCCACGATGACAACCTGAAAGCGGGGCTCTATCCAACGGCCAACCCCGTCGCTCGCGCGCAGCTATGCCTGTCGTGCCACTTCGGCAACGGCGATCGTTTTGTCACGCATCGCCTGATGGGCGCCGGCCATCCCCGCATGGCATTCGAACTCGACACCTTCACCATCGTGGAGCCGGCGCATTTCAAGGTCGACGAAGACTGGCAAAAGCGCAAGCGCATCTGGGACGGCGTGCAGGTGTGGGCGATCGGTCAAGCGCTGGCGGTATCCGAGATGATGGACGTGCTGAACGATCCGAAGCGCGGACGTGACGGCCTGTTTCCGGAACTGGTGCTGTTCGACTGCCACGCCTGCCACCATCCGATGAGCGACAAGCGCTGGACGCCGAGGACGCCGGGCCTGGGGCCGGGAGCGGTTCGTCTCAACGATTCGAACATGCTGATGGTGCGGCAGATTGCGCGGGTGGTCGATGCGCCGCTGGGCGCGCGCATCGCGGCGACGATGACGCGGTTGCAACACGCCGTGTCCAGCGGCAGCGACGCGCTGGCGCAGGCGCAAGCTCTGAAAGCCGACATGAAGACCTTGATTCCGCTTCTCGAGAAACACACCTTCACGGAAGCCGACTTGCGCGGAGTCTTGAGCGGACTCATCAACGACGGATTGAACGGGCAGTACCACGATTACGCCGGCGCGGAGCAGGCGACCATGGCCATCGGCAGCGTCGCGAACTTCATGTATCAGCGCGGATTCATCAAGAGCGCGCGCAACATCAATGGCGGTCTGGCCGCGCTGCAGACGTCGGTCGCCAACGACGAGCATTACAGTCCCGTGCAATTCCAGGCGGCGTTACGCCATTTCCGGGGAGCGGTTGGGTTATGATCGT
>JAYTIR010000101.1:0-1751 GCA_043731765.1 Burkholderiales bacterium | reverse complement strand
GGCGTTGCATTGCAGATGACCGGTGACGTGGACGAAGCGGTACTCGCGTATCAGCGCGCCCTGGTCCTGCAGCCGGACTTCGCGTCGGCGTGCTTCAACCTGGGCGTGCTCTTCCAGCAACAGGAGCGGATGGAAGCGGCCATCGCGGCGTATCGGCAGGCGCTGGCGTTGAATCCACGCGACGCCGCTGCGTACAAGAATCTGGGAGAGGTCCTGTTCGCCTCCGGGCGGATCGATGCGTGGCTCGCGAATTTTCGTGACTTCGAGTCGAATTGCCCGACGGCATTGACGCTCGCGGTGCAGGCTCTGGAAGTGAGCCAGCTCACGGGGGACTACTCGAGGCTGGATCGCTACCTCGACGGGCTGCGTCGCGAGGAATTTCCCGCCAACGATGAACTGGAATTGGTCGACGCGCTGGAGGAGCTCCTGTTCCTCTTGCTCAATTTCGATGTCGAGCCCGAAATGCTGCACAGGTTTGCGTCGACTTACGACGCCGCTGCCTCGCATGTCCATGGCACACCGCGCCCATCGCCTGAGCCGCGCCGGCCGGGAAAACTTCGCCTGGGCTATCTCTCCGGCGACCTGCGCGACCATGTGATGGGCAAGCAGATGTGGCAGGCGGTCCAGCATCACGACCGCGGGCGATTCGAACTGTTTTTCTATTCGACGACGGCCGCTCGCGACGCGTGGACGGAAAAATTCGAAGGCATCGCCGACCGCTTCGAAGTTGTTGCTGGTATCGACGACGCCGCGGCCGCTACGCTGATTGCTCGTGACGACCTGGACCTTCTCGTCGACCTGTCAACCCACACCAAGGGCGCGAGGCCAGGCGTCCTTGCACGCAAGCCGGCGCGCGTGCAGCTCACACACATCGCAAGCTGCGGCACGGTGGGTCTGAAGGCGATCGACTACAAGCTCACCGATCATTTCTCCGATCTTCCGGAAAATCAGGCGTTCATGCTGGAAACGCTGCTGCCGATGGAGGGCTGCGTCTATCCGTGGCGGTCCGTGACGCCTGCGGCCACGCATCCGTTCGCGCGCAAGGCGCTTGGGATCGCGCCGGAGACCTTCGTGATCGGTGCGTTCGTCGGCCCGCTCAAGCTGTCGCGGCGCTGCCTCGCGTTGTGGCGCGACGTGCTCGAACGCGTTCCGGCTGCTGCGCTCGCCTTCTCTCCCAACAATGTAGCGCAGCGTCCGCTCTATGTGCGAATCGCGGCCGCGGCGGGCATCGCGGCGGATCGTCTGCTGTTCCTGCCACAGGGCCGCGACGAACACGAAAACCAGTCACGCTACGGGCTTGTGGACATTGTGCTCGACACGCTGCCCTACGGCGGCGTCAACGGAACGATGGAGGCGCTCGCCATGGGCGTGCCCGTGGTGACGCTGGTCGGCAAGCGGCACGGCGAGCGATCGACCTATTCCCTGCTCGCCAACCTGGGCGTGCTGGCGACGGTGGCGCAAGGCGGCCGAGAGTATGCCGATATTGCAGTGCGGCTCGCGACCGACGCCGCATTCATGACGGAGGTGCGCGCGGCGATTCGCGCGAATCTCGAACATTCGGCGCTGACGGATATGACGGCGCACACGCGCCATCTCGAGGCGGCGTATCTGCGCGCGATCGCCGAGCGAGCGTCTTGATCATGACCCGATCCTGATCAGGGCGCCAAAAGCGCGGCGCGCACCTCGGCAACGACACTCGCCCAGTCGCCGGCCCGCGGTTGCCGGAACAGCCGTGCGGTCGGGTACCAGGG
>JAYTIR010000100.1:0-8800 GCA_043731765.1 Burkholderiales bacterium | reverse complement strand
GGACGTCCGCCATGGGGCACGAGTCTCGAGCGTCTGGAGTTGGCCGACCACAGACATACTTGGCCGATCTCGGTCGGTCAAGCCCGCATCACCGGAATCGTGGAATTGAGTGCACCAGGCAAGCCGGGGCGCCTGCTTCTCTGGCGCCGTGAAACTAAAACGGCGCCCCCGGCGCCGTTTTCGCATTTCGGTGTTTCGTGCAGTTAAACCACGGGAGCCTCTTCGGGCGTCTCCTCGAACACGAGCTTGATCTTGTCGTCCGCGCCCATGTCGATCGTCACCTTGCCGCCACCGGTGAGACGGCCGAACAGCAACTCGTCGGCGAGCGCCTTGCGGATCGTGTCCTGGATGAGCCGCGCCATCGGCCGCGCGCCCATGTGCGGGTCGAAGCCTTTCTTGGCCAGGAATTCCTTGAGCTCGGGCGTGAAGGATGCGTCGACCTTCTTTTCGTGCAGTTGGGCTTCGAGCTCAAGCAGGAACTTGTCGACGACGCGCAGGATGATGTCGTGGTCGAGCGATGCAAAGGAGATTGTCGCGTCGAGCCGGTTGCGGAACTCCGGCGTGAACATGCGCTTGATCTCGCCGATTTCGTCGCCGGGGTGCTTCGTCTGCGTGAATCCGATCGAACCCTTGGCAAGATCGCCCGCGCCCGCATTGGTGGTCATGATGACGACCACGTTGCGGAAATCGGCCTTGCGTCCATTGTTGTCGGTCAACGTGCCGTGGTCCATTACCTGCAGCAGGATGTTGAATACGTCCGGGTGTGCCTTTTCGATCTCGTCCAACAGCACCACGCTGTAAGGATGCTTGGTGACCGCTTCCGTGAGCTGGCCGCCCTGGTCGAAACCGATGTAACCCGGCGGCGCGCCGATCAGCCGCGACACGGCATGGCGTTCCATGTACTCCGACATGTCATAGCGCAGCAACTCGACGCCCAGGCAATAGGCCAGCTGCCGCGCGACTTCCGTCTTGCCCACACCCGTCGGGCCGCTGAACAGGAAATTGCCGATCGGCTTGCGCGGATTGCCGAGGCCGGAACGCGCCATGCGGATCGCCGACACCAGCGCGTCGATCGCCTTGTTCTGGCCGAACACGACGTTCTTCAAATCGCGATCGAGCGTCTTCAACGCATTGCGGTCGTCCGACGAGACGCTCTTGGCGGGGATGCGCGCGATCTTGGCGACGATCTCCTCGACCTCCGTCTTGCCGATCACTTTCTTCTGCTTCGATTTGGGCAGGATTTTTTGCGCAGCACCCGCCTCGTCGATCACGTCGATCGCCTTGTCAGGCAGATGCCGGTCATTGATGAAGCGCGCGGCAAGCTCCGCCGCACTCGTCAACGCCGCGGGCGCGTACTTGACGCCGTGGTGCTGCTCGAAACGCGTCTTCAGGCCCTTGAGGATCTCGATGGTTTCGGCGATCGAGGGTTCCGGCACGTCCACCTTCTGGAACCGGCGTGACAACGCGTGATCTTTTTCGAAGATCTGCCGGTATTCGTTGTACGTCGTGGCGCCGATGCACTTCAATGCGCCTGTCGACAGCGCGGGCTTCAACAGATTGGATGCGTCGAGCGTGCCGCCCGACGCGGCGCCGGCGCCGATGATCGTGTGGATCTCGTCGATGAAAAGGATCGACTTGGGATTGTCCGCAAGCTGCTTCAACACGGCCTTGAGCCGCTGCTCGAAATCGCCGCGGTACTTCGTCCCGGCCAGCAGCGCACCCATGTCGAGCGAGTACACCTGGTATTCCTTCAACAGTTCGGGCACGGCGCCCTCATTGATGCGCCGGGCCAATCCTTCGGCAATGGCGGTCTTGCCCACGCCGGCCTCGCCGACCAGCAACGGGTTGTTCTTGCGGCGCCGGCACAGGATCTGGATGACGCGCTCGAGCTCGTGCTCGCGGCCGATCAACGGATCGATCTTGCCGGCCTTGGCCAGCGCAATGAGGTTGATCGTGTAGGCATCGAGCGCGCCCTGCGATTCGCTGCCGTTGTCGTCGTCGTTTTTTGCTTCCTGCTTTTCCTGCTTCTGTTGCGGTGTCTTGGTGATGCCATGCGCGATGTAATTGACCACGTCGAGCCGGGTCACGCCACGCTGATTGAGGAAATAGACGGCGTGCGATTCCTTCTCGCCGAAGACCGCGACCAGCACGTTGGCGCCGGTGACTTCCTTCTTGCCCGACGACTGGACGTGCAGGATCGCGCGCTGGATCACGCGCTGGAAGCCCTGCGTGGGCTGTGTGTCGGCGTCCGAGTGGGGTGCCAGCCTCGGCGTATGTTCCTGGATGAAGTCGGACAGGACGCCGCGCAGTTCGTCCAGTTCCACGCCGCAGGCCTTGAGGACCTCGGCCGCAGACGGGTTGTCCAGCATCGCGAGCAGCAGGTGCTCGACGGTGATGAACTCGTGCTGCTTCTGCCTGGCCTCGACAAAGGCCATGTGGAGGGAGACCTCCAGTTCCTGCGCAATCATCGACCTTCCTTCACTCCTGCGCGCTCGACCGGGAAGATCCCCGGCCGTCCCGCGACTATAACGCTTATGACTATAACGCTTACGTCTCCTCCATCGTGCACTGCAATGGATGCTGGTGCTTGCGCGCGATGTTGACTACCTGTTCGACTTTCGCCGTTGCAACCTCGCGCGTATAGGTGCCGCAGACTCCCATGCCCTCCCGGTGTACCTGCAGCATAACCTGTGTTGCCTTTTCCCGGCTCATGGCAAACACAGTTTGCAGTACGACGACGACGAAGTCCATCGGCGTGTAGTCGTCGTTCAGCAACAACACCTTGTACAACGGCGGCGGCTTGACCTTGACGTTCAGCGCCTCGAGTACGGTGCCGTGCTGTTCCTGGTTGGTCATGTCCTGTAACGATACTCCGGATCAAAGTGGGGTCAATATTTGATGATTGCAACAGTTTTATCCAGAGGGACAAGGCGACGGACGGTCGGCGGGCCTTTTTGCAACAACCGCGCAAAAGCGTTCGCGCTACATCCTCTCGATCATCGCCTGGCCGAAGCCGGAACACGACACCTGCGTCGCACCAGGCATCAGGCGCGCAAAGTCGTAGGTCACAACTTGATCGAGAATGGCTTTCTCGAGACTCACCTCGATCAGGGCTGCCGCCTCTTTCCAGCCCATGTGCACCAGCATCATCTGGGCCGACAGGATTTCCGAACCCGGATTGACGTAGTCCTTGCCGGCGTACTTTGGCGCGGTCCCGTGCGTGGCTTCGAACATCGCTACCGTGTCGGACAGGTTGGCACCCGGTGCGATGCCAATGCCGCCGACCTGCGCGGCGAGCGCATCGGACACATAATCGCCGTTCAGGTTGAGCGTGGCGATCACGTCGTATTCGGCCGGCCGCAGCAGGATCTGTTGCAGGAACGCGTCGGCGATCACGTCCTTGACGACAATCTCGCGGCCCGTCTTCGGGTTCTTGAATGAGCACCACGGTCCGCCGTCGATCGGCTTGGCGCCGAATTCTTTTTGCGCCAGCGCGTAGGCCCAGTCGCGGAAGCCGCCTTCGGTGAACTTCATGATGTTGCCCTTGTGCACGATCGACACGGATTTGCGGTCGTTGTCGATCGCGTACTGGACGGCCTTGCGCATGAGACGGTCAGTTCCCTCGCGCGATACCGGCTTGATGCCGATGCCCGACGTCGCGGGGAAGCGGATCTTTTTCACTCCCATCTCGTTGATCAGGAAGTCGATGAGTTTCTTCGCCTGTGTCGATTCCGCTTCCCATTCGATGCCGGCATAAATATCCTCCGAATTCTCGCGGAAGATGACCATGTCGGTCTTCTCGGGCTCCTTCACCGGCGAAGGCACGCCCTTGAAATAGCGGACGGGGCGCAGGCAGACATACAGGTCGAGCTGCTGGCGCAGCGCGACGTTGAGCGAGCGGATGCCGCCACCGACCGGCGTGGTCAGCGGGCCCTTGATCGAGACGACGTAATCCTTGAGGATCGTGAGCGTTTCGTCCGGCAGCCAGACGTCGGGCCCGTAGACCTTGGTCGATTTTTCGCCGGCGTAGATTTCCATCCAGTGGATCTTGCGTTTGCCGCCATAGGCCTTGGCCACGGCCGCGTCGACCACCTTGAGCATCACGGGCGTGATGTCGAACCCCGTGCCGTCGCCCTCGATGTAGGGGATGATCGGGTTGTCTGGGACGGTGAGGCTATAGTCCTTGTTGACGGTAATTTTTACGCCGCCGACAGGGACCTTGACGTGCTGGAATGCGGGCATGAGGACTCCTGGAGTGAAGCAGAAAATTACGCGCGCCGCGCGTCGGGAACCTGCGCCGCGAAACTTTCAATTATCCGTGAATTCGACGAATCCTGCCATGCGGCCACGCGCGCGCACTTCGCCTGCATCAAACGCGGGCGTGATCCTGTTCAACAAACCTTTTGGCGTCATCTGCCAGTTCACCGGCGACGGCACGCGCCCGACGTTGAAGGACTATGTCGATGTTCCTGATGTCTACCCCGCGGGAAGGCTCGATACCGACAGCGAGGGTCTGGTGATCCTCACGGCGGACGGTGCATTGCAGGCGCGCATCGCCGATCCGAAGCACAAGATCGCGAAGACCTATTGGGTGCAGGTCGAGGGCAGCCCGTCGGACGCACAACTCGCGACTTTGGCAAGCGGCGTGAGACTCGACGCCGTTCTGACCCGGCCGGCGCTGGTGCGCGCCATGCCGGAACCACCGGCGTTGTGGCCGCGCGACCCGCCGATTCGCGTGCGCAAATTGATTCCCACGGCGTGGCTCGAGTTGGTCATCGGCGAAGGCCGCAATCGGCAGGTGCGCCGGATGACGGCGGCGGTCGGATTGCCCACATTGCGGCTCGTTCGCCGGGCGGTGGGAACGTGGACGATCGAAGGCCTGGCGCCGGGAGCCTGGCGCCGCGAGATGTCAGGCGCCGTGCTATGATCGCGCGCCTTCCGCTGACCGGCTCAGGTCACGCCGCCCCGCCGTCCGCGCGCCGCCGCGACTCTTTTTGCGTCGATGAAAATTCCGAACCGATGATCCGCCGCCTGCTCGCCCGCCTGATCCCCGGCCGGACGACGCGCGACCCGAAGATCTATCGCGCCGACCAGCATGCGGTTCGCCGCGAACAGGTTCCGCGCGGCGCGCGCACGGTCACCGAGAAATTGCAGGAAGCCGGCTTCAAGGCGTTTGTGGTCGGCGGCGCCGTGCGCGACCTGTTGTTGGGGCTCACGCCCAAGGATTTCGACATCGCGACGAACGCGACGCCGGAGCAGGTGAAGCCACTCTTTCGCCGCGCGTTCATCATCGGTCGCCGCTTTCGTCTCGTCCACGTGCACGTCGGCGCGGAAGTTCTGGAGGTCTCGACGTTCCGCGCAGCCCAGACCGGTGACGATGCCACCGACGAACACGGACGCCTGCTGTCGGACAATGTCTACGGCTCGCAAGCGCAGGACGCCGCGCGCCGCGATTTCACGATCAATGCGCTGTATTTCGATCCGGCGTCCGAGGAAATCTGGGATTACGTTGGCGGCGTGGCCGATGTGCGCGCACGGCGGCTGAAGCTGATCGGCCCCCCGGTCACGCGCTTCCGCGAAGATCCGGTGCGGATGCTGCGCGCGGTCCGGATCGCCGCGAAGGTCGGTGTGGCGATCGATGCGAAGACTGCCGCACCCATCCCCAGGCTCGCCGGTCTCATCCAGAATGTGCCGCCCGCGCGCCTGTTCGACGAAATGCAGAAGCTGCTGTTGTCGGGCCACGCCGTGGAAACGCTGAAGAGCCTGCGCACGCACGGCCTCTCGCATGGACTCCTGCCGCTCCTCGACGTGATTCTCGAACAACCGCTCGGCCCGAAATTCATCGACGCCGCGCTCGCGGGAACCGACGGGCGCGTTCGCGACGGCAAGCCCGTGTCGCCGGCGTTCCTGTTCGCAACGCTGCTGTGGCACGAGGTGCTGCAATCGTGGAACGCAGCGAAGGGGCGCGGCGAAAAACCGCTCCCCGCGTTGTTCGACGCCATGGATCGCGTGCTGGAACAGCAGGCGCAACGCATATCGATCCCGCGCCGCTTCGAAGCCGCGATCAAGGAAATCTGGTCGCTGCAACCACGCTTCGAACAGCGTGCCGGCTCGCGTCCCTATCGGTTGCTCGAGCATCCGCGCTTTCGCGCCGCCTACGACTTCCTCGAATTGCGCGGCATCTCCGGTGAGGTACCGCACGCGCTCGTCGACTGGTGGACGAAATTCCAGGATGTAAGTGACCTCGAACGTGAAGCGATGTTGAAGCCGGAAGAGGCGCCGAAGAAAGGCCGCCGTTCGCGCGGCCGCGGTCGGAAGCGTCGGGACGATGCCTTTGCCGGCGGAAACACGCCCGATGCAGGACCGGCCGACAGCGAATAGGGCCCAGGGGTTTGCCGGCAATGTCGACCTTGGCGTTCGTCGGGCTGGGCAGCAATCTTGCCCACCCGCGCCGGCAGATTGCGCGCGCCATTTCAGCGATCGCGCGCATGCCGCGCACGCGCATCGTTACCCTTTCCCCCAATTACGCGACGGCGCCCATCGCGTGCGCCGTTCCGCAACCCGATTACGTGAACGCCGTCGTCGCGGTGCGCACCTCCCTCTCGCCACGCTCGTTGTTGCGGCGTCTGCAGGCGATCGAGCACCGGCAAGGGCGAGACCGCGATGCCGCGACGCCGCGCAATTCGCCGCGGACGCTCGACCTCGATTTGCTACTATACGGCCGCCGCCTTCTGCGACTGCCGCAACTGACGGTTCCGCACCCGCGAATGCACGAACGGGCATTCGTTTTGATACCGCTTCTCGACATTGCACCGGCAATCACGATCCCCGGCCGCGGCCTGGCGCGGCGGGGCCGGCACGCGGTGCGCGATCAGCGAATTGCCCGCACCCGCAGCCATGCTTTGTACTGACCCACGCCGTCGGCACTGACCTAACCTACTCGACCATGGATCTGGAGAAGTGCCGTTACGTTGTCGTCGAGGGGCCGATCGGCGCCGGCAAGACAAGCCTCGCGCGCCAACTTGCGGCGCACCTCGACGCCGAAATGTTGCTGGAGCAGCCCGAGGACAACCCGTTCCTCTCGCGTTTCTACGACGACATGCCGCGCTTCGCGCTGCCCACGCAACTCACGTTCCTGTTCCAGCGCGCCGACCAGTTGCGCGGTTTGTCGCAACTCGATCTGTTCCGGCGGCCGACGGTGGCCGACTTCCTGCTCGACAAGGATCCGCTGTTCGCCCGCCTCAACCTGTCCAGCGACGAGTACAGCCTGTATGAAAAAGTGTACGGGCACCTGAAACCCCAGACGCCCACGCCGGACCTCGTCATCTACCTGCAAGCGCCGGTCGACACACTCGTGCACCGCGTGCAACAGCGCGGCGTCGATTACGAACAGTCGATTCCGGACGAATACCTGGCGCGGCTGGCCGACGCCTATTCGCGCTTTTTCTACCAG
This sequence comes from Burkholderiales bacterium, assembly GCA_043731765.1. Lineage (GTDB taxonomy): Bacteria > Pseudomonadota > Gammaproteobacteria > Burkholderiales > Casimicrobiaceae > VBCG01. The sequence goes on along the minus strand of JAYTIR010000100.1, from coordinate 1,347 downwards.
TACGACGAGGCGCCGTGCCTCATCATCAACAGCGAACGACTCAATTTTGTCGACGTCCCCGCGCACCTCGACCTGTTGCTGGCGCGCGTGGCGAGCATGCGGGCGCGCCGCGAATTCTTCAATCTGGGACAAGGGGGATGACATACACCATGAAAATTCTCGCTCGCCTGCTCGCCATCGCCGCGGCCACGATGTTTTCGTGGGTCGCAATCGCCCAGGAAACCTGGCCCGCCCGACCCATCCGCCTGATCGTGCCGTTTCCGCCCGGCGCAGGCACGGATACGGTCGCGCGCTTTGTCGCGCAGAGACTCGGCGAGTCGATGAAGGCCACCATCGTCATTGAAAACAAGACGGGTGCCGGTGGTTCGATCGGCGCCGCCGAAGCCGCACGTGCCGACCCCGACGGCTACACCTTGCTGTTCGTGGCCGGGCCGTTCACGACGGTTGCTGCGTCAATGAAAAACCCCGGCTACGATCCGGTGAAACAGTTCGTTCCCGTCGCTCCCATCGCGGCCGGTCCGCTGGCCTTTGTCGTCGGGAACGACGTGCCCGCGAATTCGATGCGCGAGTTCATCGCGCTCGCAAAGCAGAAACCGGGCACGCTCAATTACGGCTCGGCCGGCACCGGCAGCATCAATCACCTGGCACTCGAGTTGCTGAACGTGCGCGCCGGCACGAACATCGTGCACGTGCCCTACCGCGGCATCGCCGACGCAACCAAGGACCTGCTTGCAGGCAACATCCAGGCGATGACTGCATCGATTCCGGCGACACTCCCGCAGGTGGCGGCGAAAAAAATGAAGGTGCTGGCGGTGACCGGGGCGAAACGCATTCCGCAACTACCCGACGTTCCGAGCTGGCAGGAAGAAGGCGTGCCGAACGCCAACGTGATCAACTACTGGGGCATCGTGGCACCGGCCGGCACGCCCTCCGCGATCGTGGCAAGACTCAACGCAGATGTACAGAAGGTACTGGCCCAACCCGATGTCCGGGAGCGGCTGGAGCGCGAAGGCGCCGAAATCATCGCGGGTCCGCCGGAACGATTGGGCGCATTGATCGAAACGGATCTCGCGGGATGGAAGAAGCTGATCGTCGAGGCCAAGATCACACTGGAGTAGTGGCGGCGTCTTCCGCCACGGCTTTCGCGGGTTGGCGCAGGGCGAGCCAGATACCGATTACGGCGAGCACCACGCCCAACGCCGCGGTCCAGGTCCAGCGGTAGCCCTCGAACAACGTCGTCAGCAGCATTGCGATCACGGGCGTCGATACGGTGATGAATGCCGAGGGCCCGGCGCCCACGCGCTGCAACAGCGTGAGATACGCACCGAACGCAAAAACGCTGCCGAA
>JAYTIR010000099.1:0-2754 GCA_043731765.1 Burkholderiales bacterium | reverse complement strand
TCCGCAAATTCGGCGCCTGCGCGAGTGAATACCAGCGCGGCGTTGCCCGCGTTGTCCGCCGGAAGCGCGAGCCATGCGGGTTCGATGCGTGAACCGAGGCGCGACCCGCGTGGAACGGCTTGCCGGATATCCGCTTCGAAGCGCGTGAACAACGCGTCGAGCGTTCGCCAGCGCTGCGCTTCGGCCGAGAGTTGCGCTTCGCTTTCGGTCAGCGCAGCGGTCGCGCGGTATGCAAGAACGGCGATGACGCTGAAAATCGCGAGCGCGAGCAGAATCTCCACAAGTGTGAATCCGGCGCTGCGCGACGCGGTGCGGTCGAGGTTCACTGCGGCTGCGAGTTGCCGATAAAGCCGACGAGATGCGCAACCTGATATTCGGGACGATCGGGCTCCATGACGCTGATCTCGATCTTGCGAAAGGCGGGGTTGGGCGTGGTCGTGACCGCTTCGCGCCACTGGAATTGCGCGCCCGCCTGCGTGGCATTGCCCTGATAGTTGCCCAGGGCGGGCCACGGGGTGGCAATCTGTGCGGCGGCGAGCCGGTCTTGCGCGACCCAGAGCGCCAGCGTACGCGCCTTCAATGCCGTGGCGCTGTCGGTCGATTGCGCGAGCGCCCGCATCCCGGCGGACAGCGCTACCGCGATGATCGCGAGCGCGACCAGGATCTCGATCAGCGTAAAGCCGCGAGATCGAATCATGGTTCCGGCGACGCGTAATCCAACTGCATTGTCACGCGGTTCAGCGGATCCGCCGAGAGTACGATGCGCGCAGTATTGCCGCTGAGCACGAAGGCAAAGGGTTCATTGTGGCCGGAGGCTCGCAACGGCACGATCGCATCGGCCGGCAAACGTTGTCCAGCGAACGAGAGAGGACTCACGATAATTCCGGTGGGCACCGTGTGCGCGGCAAGCACGGCATCGTCCGCGAACGGAAGCCAGTGGTTGGTATCGGCGGGACGCCGCCAGAATCGCCAGCCGTTGCCGTCGGCAGAAACCCCCAGCGTCTCGACGCGCCATTGCGCACGGGCGCTCGCGTGTTCGATGGCACCAGCGAAACGCTTGGCCTCGCGCGCGGCGATACCGCGGTCATCGCCGTCGTAGGCAAGCACCGCAATTCCTGCCGTGATGGCAACGATCGCGACGACGATGAGAATTTCGATAAGCGTGAATCCGCGGGCGCAACGCACGCGCGGCGCGGCCGCAAGATCTGCTATAGATCCCACGAGCCGATGTCGGCGTCTTTGCCGGTGCCGCCCGGCTGCCCGTCCGCGCCGAAACTGAAAACGTCGACTTCGCCCTTCAATCCGGGGTTGAGATATTGATAGGGGCTCTGCCACGGATCCTTGGGCAGCCGTTCCAGATATCCGCCCGGCTTCCAGTTCGGCGGAATCGGCGGCGTTTCGGGTTTCGCGACCAGCGCCTGCAAACCCTGCTCTCCGGTCGGGTAGCGTTGATTGTCCAGGCGATAGAGTTTCAGCGCCTGCATGACCGTCGCGATATCGCTTTTCGCGGCAATGGCTCGCGCGTCGTCGGGCCGTTCCAGAACCCTGGGAACCACCAGCGCAGCAAGCACGCCGAGGATCACGATCACGACCATGATCTCGATCAACGTGAAGCCGGTGGCGGTTTGTCGCGCGGGGGCAACGTGGGTGACGTTCATCCGGCGATTATAATGCGCCGCACCCCGCTGCTTGTAACGCAATGTGTTGCCGGCCGCGGGTCATACCGCCGTCACCGAATGCCCGTTCCCATCTTCTCATGACCCTGCTACACGCCGCCCGGTTCATTGCGCTCGCCATCCTGCTGCTCATGATCGGGATGACCTGCTTGGTGTGGTGGTTGTTTACGATGCCCCTGACGCTGCCGCAAACGCCCTACGAATTCGAAGTGAAGACTGGAATGTCGTTGTCCGCCGTCGCGCGCGAATTGCAGGGCGCCAATGTCCTGGCGCAGTCCTGGCCGATGGTCGCGCTCGCCCGGCTGCAGGGCGTGGACCGCGCGATCAAGGCCGGAAGCTATGAGATCGAATCGGGAATCACGCTGCACGAGTTGCTCACCCGGCTGACCCAGGGCGATGTGTCGCAGACGTCGTTCGCGATCATTGAAGGAGCGACGTTCGCGGACGTCAGGCGCGCGTTGCGTGCTGAGGCGCAGGTGAAGAATACCGTGCTCGACCTTACGGACGGCGAGTTGATGGGGAAACTGGGCGCGCCGGGGCAAGGCGTTGAAGGCCGGTTTTTTCCCGACACCTATTTCTTCTCCGCGGGCAGCAGCGACCTGGCATTGCTGCGACGCGCGCATGACGCAATGACCGTTCGGCTGGCCGCTGCATGGGAGAAGCGCACCCCCGGCCTGCCATTGGTGTCCGCTGACGAAGCGCTGATCCTGGCGTCGATCGTGGAAAAGGAAACGGGACGTCCCGCCGATCGGCCGCTGATCGCCTCGGTGTTAATCAACCGGCTGCGAAACGGCATGCGCTTGCAGACCGATCCCACCGTGATTTACGGCATGGGCGCCAGGTTCGATGGCAACCTGCGCCGCCGCGACCTCGAAACCGATACACCCTGGAATACCTATACGCGCGACGGGTTGCCGCCGACACCGATCGCGTTGCCGTCACAGGCATCTCTGGATGCAGTGTTGCATCCCCCGGTGACCGAGTATCTCTATTTCGTGGCGCGGGGCGACGGTTCGTCGCAGTTCTCGACCGATCTCACTGAACACAACCGTGCCGTGGCAAAATTCCAGAAAGGCGG
>JAYTIR010000098.1:0-8325 GCA_043731765.1 Burkholderiales bacterium | reverse complement strand
GTGGTCAGCCGCGCGCCGACGGCGTCGAACACGGCGTTGGCCAGCGCCGCAGGCACCGGCGTAGACGACGCCTCGCCGGCGCCGAGCGGCGGCTCGTGCGGCCGGTTCACGATGTCGATCAGGATCTCGGGCACCTCGGGGAAGCGCAAGATCGGATAGCTCGCCCAGTCGACGCTGGTCACCCGCGAGCGGTCGAACGCAACCTCCTCGTACAGCGTCCTCGATAACGTCTGCAGGATCTGGCCCTCGATTTGCGCCTTCAATGCGTCGGGGTTGATGACGAGTCCGCAGTCGTGCGCGCACGCAACGCGGCGCACGCGGATCGCGCCCGAGGCCTTGTCGACGTCGACTTCCAACGCCATCGCGACGTAGCTCTCGTTGTGCTTGTAGTGCATGTAGGCGAACCCGCGTCCGGCGCCCACTGCGTTCGATGCTGGCGACGGGGAAGGCCGGGGCTGCCATGCGATCAGCGCCGCCGCGCGCCGTATCACCTCGACGCCGCGCGGATCGGACAGTCCCTGCAGCCGGAATTCGATGGCATCGCGCCGCGCCATGGCGGCGAGCATGTCGGTGAAGCTCTCGACGGCGAAGCAGTTCGCGACCTTGCCCGGCGCGCGGAAATTCGAAGGTCGCAGCGGCGACGTCGCAAGCCAATGGACGACGACTTCCTGATGCGGCACCGCGTACGGCGGATCGCCGTTCTGGCTGATGAGGCCCGTCGAAATCCCAGGCGTTTGCGCAATGCCCGCGGCGTCGATCGCCAGCAATGGCATGTTGGGCAGACTCGCCGTTGCCTTCGGGATCCACATCTCGGTGCGCCACGCATTGATCTTTCCGTCGTCCGTGATCGCGCCTTCGAGTGCCAGAAGTTGCGGCGGCCCTTTCGGGTCCCAACCGTGCTCGTCCTCGCGCGACCATTGGACGCGCACCGGCCTCCCGACCGCCTTCGACAGAATCGCGGCGTCGGCCGCGGCGTCGTCGTGGCCGTTCATTCCGTAGCAGCCGGAGCCATCGAGATAGACGACGCGCACGGCATTTTTCGGCAGTGCGAGTGCCTTCGCGATCGTTTCGTGGAAGCGGTGCGTGGCCTGTGACGCCGACCAGATCGTGGCCTTGCCGTCGCGAACGTCGGCGACCGCGCACGACGGACCCATCGAAGCGTGCGATTGCATCGGCCAGTAGAACTCCGCGGAAATTGTTTTCGTGACCGCGAGCGCAGCCTTCGCGTCGCCCTTCTTCACCAGCGTCTCATCGGCCGCGAACGGGCCGGCGCGCAGCCACCCGCGTACCGCAGCCGTGCCGATCAATTGCGACGACTCCGACCAGCGCGCCTTCAGCATTTTGGTTGCGGATATCGCGTCCCATTCGCTGGTGGCGACGACCGCGAGGAAATCGTTGACGCGCACGATGCGCGCGCCGGGAATGGCTTTGATCGACGCCGCGTCGACATTGATGAGCGTGGCGCCCACACTCGGTGGCCGAATGACGCGGCCGTGCAGCATCCCGTCGATCTTGAAATCGTGGACGTACACGTGCCGTCCGGTGACCTTGCCCGGGATGTCGGGCCGCGCAAGCGACTTGCCGACGACCGTGTACGACGCGGGATCGCGCAGCTTCGCCTTGGGGTCGACCTTGAGCCCGAAGCGCTTGTCGCCCACCAGTGCGCCGAAGCGGATGCCCGCGCCTCCGGTTTTCAGTCGCACCTCGCCATCGACGGTGTCGAATTCCGTTACCGGCTTGTTTGCTCGCGCTGCTACCATTCCGATCAGCGCCGCGCGCGCGGTGGCTGCTGCCTGCCGGATCTGGACGCCGCCGCGCATGACGCCGCTGCTGCCGCCCGTCGCACCCTGGTCGGGCGTCAATGCGGTGTCGCCCTCGATCAGGTGAATGCGTTCCACACCGATGCCGAGTTCCTCGGCGGCCATTTGCGGGATCGCGATTCGCAGCCCCTGGCCCAAATCGACCTTGCCCGAGTAGATCGTCACGGAACCATCGGCGTTGACGGCGATGTAGCCGTCGACCTCGCTCAAGTCGAGCGTCTTGCCGAGCGCGACGTCGGCACCAGGCTGCCGCTGCGCGAATGCTGATGCGGGGAGCGTGAAGCCGACGATAAGCGCGCCGCCCGCTTGCAGAAATTCGCGGCGAGGAAGGGACTGGACCTCGTGGATCGGACTGCCTTCGCGCTGCGCGCTCCGGTATTCGCCCTTGGGACGGCCCGGCGCGCTCATGTCGTCGCCCTCCGCGAGGCGCGCAGCATCGCGCGCAGAATTCGGTCGTGGGTGCCGCAGCGGCACAGGTTGCCGGCCAACGCCTGTTGTGCGTCCTCGCGCGTGATGGAAGGCTTGCGCGCAAGCAGCGCCGCACCCGTCATCACCATGCCGGTAACGCAGTATCCGCATTGCGCGGCCTGCTCACTGATGAACGCCGCCTGCAGCGGATGCGGCATCGAAGGCGTGCCCAGGCCTTCGATCGTCGTGACCTTTTTCCCCACTGCCTTCGCGACCGGCAGGAGGCACGAGCGGACGGCTTCGCCGTCGACGATCACCGTGCATGCGCCGCATTGGCCCAAACCGCAGCCATATTTCGCGCCGGTCAGCGCCAGCGCATTGCGCAGCACGTAGAGCAGCGGCTCTTGGAAATCGCGGACGTCGACGATCCTGGTTTCGCCGTTGACGTGCAGCGTGAGATTCGGCATGGCAACTCCCGATTCGACCGTGGGCCGAATTTGCCCAAGGTACGTCGGGAGAGTACTGTCCGACAGGTTCCTAAGCAATCGATAAGACGGGACGACGTCAAAATGATCAAATGGCGCGCCGTACTCGCGGCATCGGTCGGCATGGGCCTTGCCGCTGGTTGCGGCATCGCCGCCGCCGCCGAGACATCCGGCTGCAAACTCGCCAAGGCCGCGGATTGGCCCGTGCGAATGGAACGCAACCTGCTGATTGTCGACGGGGCCATCAACGGTCAACCGATCCGCGTCATGCTGGACACTGGCGCGTCGCGCACGCTGATCATGCGTGCCGCAGCGACGCGCCTGGAGTTGGCCCGGGAGCCCTCCAGGAACTATCGCATGTTCGGCGTGGGCGGCGAAACCAAGGTCGAGATTGCCTTTGTCGATGAATTCAAGGTTGGCGAGATCGTGCGCACGAAATTGCGGATGTTGGTCGCGGGCGATCGGGATTTTGGCGCCGACGTGCTCCTGGGCGAAGATTTTTTGCAGCGAGTCGATATCGAATTCGATTTGGCCCAGAAGGCGGTCCGCCTGTTTCAGCCGCAGAATTGTGACGGCGTATCGCTTGCCTATTGGGCGAACACCGGTTTCGGCGAAGTGGAGATGGAGGCGGTCAACGCCGCCCGCCCGCAGGTCCTTCTGACCGTGCTGATCAACGGCCAGCCGATCAAGGCGCTGCTGGATTCGGGTGCCAGCCGGTCGGTACTGGAAAAATCCGAAGCGGCGCGACTGGGCGTCACGCCGGAAACGCCGGGCGTCGTCGCCTCCAGCCGGAATTCCGGATTGGGCAGCAAGACGCCCCCATCCTGGATCGGTCCGTTTCAGAGTTTCACGATCGGCAACGAAACGATCCGGAACACCGAGATCCGGTTCGCCGACATATTCAAGGACGTGACCTACTCGGTCATTGGCAGCCATCTTCCGGTGAAAGCGGAAGGACTGGTGTCGATGCTGCTGGGGGTCGACTTCCTCCGTTCGCATCGGGTGCTGGTCGCGCACAGCCAGCGAAGGATCTATTTCACCTATAACGGCGGATCCGTGTTCCAGGTGAACCCGCCACCGGCGCAGCGGAACGACCCGCGCCCGACAGACGACGCGAAGCCCGGCACTGTCGAGAAATGATGCGGCAAACTGCAGGTCAGGGCTTATGATCAAAGCACCCGACATGTAGTGCAGCATGCATGCAAAGGTTGCGATGAATCGATGGATGTGGACGCTGCTTCCGGCGGCCCTGGCTTTGATGATTGCCTCGCCTGCCGCCGCGCACGCCCAGCTCGAGCGCGCGGTGCCCGCCGCCGGCAGCGCGGTGCGTGTTTCGCCTCCGCGTCTCACGCTGTGGTTCAGCCAGCGCCTCGAGTCCGCGTTCGGCAAGATCCGGGTGCTGAACGCGAAGGGCGATCAGGTCGACCACGGTGATTCGCAACTCGACCCTGCCGACGCGAGGCAGCTCGGTGTCTCGCTGCCCAGGCTGGCACCGGGCACCTACCGTGTGCAATGGCGCGTGCTGTCCGTGGACACCCACGTCAGCGAAGGTCAATTCACGTTCGATGTGCGACCGTAGGCGCTCGCAGCCCGGGACGCCGCGCGAACTGCGATGAACGCACTGTTCATCACTCTCCGCGCCGTCCACTACGCGACCGCGTTGCTGCTGTTCGGCGAGTTGGTGTTCGCGCTTTATGTGGCTGGGCCCGCATTCCGCGGCACGCGCACCGGTAGTGTTGGCGAAAATTTCGACCGGCGGTTTTTCAAGGTCGCATGCTTTTGCCTTGGCGCGACCATCGCGTCCGGTGCCGCGTGGTTTGTCGCCGCGGCGATTGCGATGAGCGGTCTGCCGGTAGGCGAGGCGATGGCACGCGAGACGTTCGGCGTAATCATCGGCAATACCGTGTTCGGTTTCATGTTCACGCTGCGCGCGGGACTCGTCGCCGCGCTGGGTGCGGTACTGGTGGTCATGCGGCGATGCAACGATGATGCGCGCCGGTCGCGTCTCGCGCTCGTCGCCATGGCGTTGGCCGCTGCGTATCTCGGCTCGCTGGCATGGGTCGGGCATGCGGTCGCGGGAGACGAGTCCGAGGATCTCGCGCGGATCGTTGCCGATGTCGCGCATCTGCTCGCAGCGGGCGCGTGGCTCGGCGCGCTGCCCGCGCTCGTGTTCGTGCTCGGACAAGCGCGAATGCAGGACGTGGCCGCGCACGCGGCACGGCGCTTCTCGGCGCTGGGCTTGACGAGCGTCGGCGTGCTGATCGCCAGCGGCCTCGCGAACGCCTGGTTTCAGGTGGGTGACATCCCGGCGCTGGTCGGTACCGATTACGGTCACTTGCTTCTCGCCAAATTGGCGCTGTTTGCGGCGATGCTGGGCCTCGCGATGGTGAACCGCGGGATTTCGACGCGACCGATGTCGAGCGAGGATCGGGAGGCGCAGCACCTGCTCCGGCGCAATGCGATGCTGGAAATCGCGTTCGGAATCGGCGTGGTCGCCATCGTCGGCGCGCTCGGCATTTCCGTTCCCGCCACGCATCAGCCTGCGACCTGGCCGTTCGATCGCACATTGAGCCTTGACCCCGTCCAGCAGTCCGCGTGGATGCAGCTTGTCGTGGCGGCCATGGGTGCGGTGGCGTGTATTGCCGCCATCACCGTTTTGGCAGGCGCAGTCAGCCGACCACCGCATCTGCGAATTGTCGCAGTCGCGTGCGTAGTCATTCCTGTCGGGGTCCTGGCCTCGCTGCTCGCCGTGCGCGCGTACCCCACGACCTATCTTGCGTCGACCATGTCCTATGACGCGGATGCGATAGTGACGGGTTCCGCGCTGTATGTCGCACGCTGCAGCGCGTGCCACGGTCGCAGTGGGGGCGGGGACGCCCGCTCGCCGCCGAACCCGCGATTGAACCTCAACGACCGTGTGCCGGAGCGCCGGGAGGGGGACCTGTTCTGGTCGATCGCGCACGGCATACCGGGAACGCCGATGCCGGGATTTGCGCCGCAAATGAGCGATGTGGAAATCTGGAGTCTGGTCCAGTACCTCGACGCGCAGACGGCGGCGCAAAACGCGCTCGCCATGTCGGATCGGTTAAGACCGCTGCTCCCCGTTCCCGCCCCGGATTTCACCTGGGAATTCACCGGGCGCCAGCAGGAATCGCTGCGGCAACAGCGTGGCAACCGCGTGACGCTGCTCGTGTTCTACTCGTTGCCGGCCTCGCTCCCGCGGCTGCAGGAGCTTGCGACGCATCTGCGTGGCTACACGGTGGCAGGGGCAGTCGTCATTGGCTTGCCGATGCCCGCATCGCCTGCCGCGACCGCGCTCGATATGCGAGGCGACGGCGAAGCGATGCTCGCGCTCGCCAATTCCGCGGTGGCCACGACGTATCTGATGTTCGCGCGGGACGCGCGGGGTGCCGATGGCAGCGTGCCCGCGCACCTGGAGTATTTGATCGATCGTTTCGGCTATCTGCGGGTACGCTGGATCGGCGTGCCGGAAGCAGGGGCGGGGCGGTCCGCCGAAATGCTGCGTCAGATCGACGTGCTGGCCCGCGAGCCGCCGCGCGCGTTGCCGTGGGGACACCGGCACTGAGATCTGCTGCGCGATCGGCCTTGACGGCTATTTGTGTATCGCCGGCACCGGAGTTCCCGCAGGCGCCGGATGTACGGCCGGCATCGCCGGCGCCGCGCCGAAGAACGTTTCCCGGGTGAAGAAGGTGTAGTCCGCTTCGAGCGCCCCGATGCCCAGCAGCACCATCAACACCAGTGGCGGGACCAGAATGACATACACCATGGCCAGCCGCTCCCAGAGCATGTGCATGAAGACGGCAACGATCAGCCCGGCCTTGAGCAACATGAACGTGAGGATCAGAAACCACCGGAGATAGCCCTGAAAGTGGAAGTAGTCGACCAGATAGGACGCGGTGGAAAGTACGAACAGCAATCCCCAGATCTTGAAATAGATTCCGAGCGGATGTTGTTGCCCTACTTCGTGGTGTTGCGCCTCCGCCGCGGCGTGGTGTTGCCCCGTGGCGGGATGGTGCTGTCCCTCTGCGTGTGCCATGTTTGTCTTACCAGAGATAGAAAACTGCGAAGATGAATACCCAGACCAGATCGACGAAGTGCCAGTAGAGGCCCATGATTTCGACGATCTCGTAGTTTCCTTTCCTTCCGGTCAGAAAGCCCGGCTTCTGGCGATCCAGATCACCGCGCAAGACCTTGATCGCCACGATGATCAGGAAGATCACGCCGATCGACACGTGCGTGCCATGGAAGCCCGTGATCATGAAAAAGGTCGAGCCGAACTGCGCGGCACCCAACGGGTTGCCCCAGGGACGAATCCCCTCGTCGACGATCAGCTTGGTCCACTCGAAGGCCTGCATGCCGACGAAGGTGGCGCCCAGCGCCGCGGTGGCCAGCAGCAGCCAAAACGTCGTGACACGATTCTTGCGATAGCCGTAGTTGACGGCCAGGGCCATCGTTCCGCTGCTGCTGATCAGGACGAAGGTCATGATGGCGATCAGGATCAGCGGGATATTCTTGCCCCACAGCGTGAGGGAGAAAACCTCGCTGGGATTGGGCCACGGCACCGTGGTCGACATCCGCACCGTCATGTACGAAATCAGGAACGAGCTGAAGATGAAGGTATCGCTGAGGAGGAAGATCCACATCATCGCCTTGCCCCAGGGGACGTTCTTGAACGCCCGCTGGTCCGAGGACCAGTCGGCGACGACCCCTTGCAAGCCTGGATGCAGCGGCAGGGCTTCCGCAGTACCTGTCGGCGCGGGTTGGGTCATGTGGATCGATCCCCTTTTATTTACGTGTATACAAGAGCACGGCGAACAAGACCACCCAGACCACGAGCAGATAGTGCCAGTAGACCGCGCACAACTCGACGCTCAAGCGCATCGCGCCGGCGTTGGCGCCGCGCAATGCCCTGGCGGTCGTCCGGGCCCAGACCCACAGGCCGCCCAGCAGGTGCAAGCCGTGCACAGCGGTGAGCAGATAGAAGAACGCGTTGGCGGGATTGGCCGACAGAAAATAACCCGAGGCGTCCAGTTGTTGCCACGCCCAAAGTTGTCCGGCCAGAAAGCAAAAGCTGAGTGCGCCCGCGGCAATCAGACCGCTTTTCACGTTGTCCGTTTGTTCCCGTCGTGCGGCAACGCGCGTCCATTGCATCGCGACACTGGCGAGGACCAGCACACCGGTGTTGAGCCACAGCACGCTTGGAAGGGTCAGCCGGGCCCAGTCCTCGCCCGCCATGCGCATGTTGTAAGCGGCGATGAGCAGCGCAAACAACGACGTGGCGACCGCCAAGAAAACGCCAAGGCCCACTTTCACCGGAGGTGCTGCGAATGCGCCGTCGCCGTCAACCATGTCGATCGGCCGTTGCTCGAGCCATGGCTTGCCGATGAGCGTTTGCCGAACCAGCCACCCGACCACTACGGCCATGATGCCGACCAGAACCACCAATGCCCAGGTCACGAGTGCCCGCCGGGCGGTTTCTGGACGTTCGAGGCGGTGAGCGCGCCTGGGCCGAGGTCACTCGCATCGGGGACTTCCTCGAGGCCTTGGGTTTTCTTGCCCGGTGGCCGGTTTTGCGGGATGAAGTCCTCGGC
>JAYTIR010000097.1:0-6939 GCA_043731765.1 Burkholderiales bacterium | reverse complement strand
TGCCCCGCACTCAAAATTCGTCGGCGCCAGGAATGGCCAGCGTGCGTTTTACCGAGCGCGCGGTCGCGATGGCGTCGTCGAGCGTTGCGCCAAGGCAGGTCACGTGGCCCATCTTGCGCGCACGACGGGGTTCCGCCTTGCCATAGAGGTGAAGTTTCGCCTGCGGCTCCTTCAGGACCTCGCGCCACGCGGGTTCTCGCGGGGCTTTGGCGGCGGGGCCATTGAACCAGAGGTCACCCAACAGGTTCACCATCACTGCCGGCGTGTGCTGGCGGGTCTCGCCCAGCGGCAGGTTGGCCAGTACGCGCGCCTGCTGCTCGAATTGCGAGGTCACGCACGCGTCGATCGTGTAATGCCCGCTGTTGTGTGGACGTGGCGCGATTTCGTTGACGAGCAGCGCGCCGTCGCCGGCGACAAACATCTCGACGCACAGTACGCCGCGGTAATCGAGCGCTGCTGCAATGCGCGTGGCGATGTCGCGGGCTTGCCCGGCCAGATCGGCGGAAATCCTCGCCGGCACGATGGACACGTCGAGAATGCCATCGCGATGCACGTTCTCGGCGACGGGCCAGGTCACCGTTTCGTGGCGCTCGTCGCGCGCGACGATCACCGACACCTCGCAGGAGAGCGCGACACGCTGCTCGAGCACGCAAGGCAGGCCCTTCATCGTGCGCCAGGCGGCTTCGACGTCCACGCGCGAGCTCACGCTGGCCTGACCTTTGCCGTCGTATCCGAAACGCGCGCTCTTGACGATGCCGGGCAACAGCCTGTCGTCAATTTTGCGCACATCGTTCACGGAGCGCAGGACGGCAAACGGCGCGACGGCAAAGCCGTGGCCGGCGAGAAACATTTTTTCGCTGATCCGGTCCTGTGCGATGGCGACGCTCGCGGCTGACGGCGTGACCCGCGCGGTGCGGGCGAGGAACTCCAGCGCCGTGGCGGGTACATTCTCGAATTCGGTCGTGGCAGCACTCGCGACGGCGGCGAGATCGGCGAGTCCTTGCGGATCGAGGTAGTCGGCGCGAATGTGGCGATCGGCCACGGAACCGGCCGGGCTGTCGCTGTCAGGATCGAGGACGACGACCTTGTATCCCAGGCTTTGCGCAGCCATGCAGAACATTCGGCCGAGTTGGCCGCCGCCCAGCAAGCCGAGCCACGCGCCGGGCGGGATGGACTTGATCATGCGTAGTTCAGGCGGCCGGCTTGCCGCCGTCGGTCGGCACGCGCATCGCGCGCGCCGCATTGGTCTGCTTCAAGCGGAATGCGGCGAGTTTCTTGGCCATGGCGGGATCGGTTGCGGCGAGAATCGCCACCGCAAACAGGCCCGCATTCGCGGCGCCCGCCTCGCCGATCGCGAAGGTTGCCACGGGAATACCCTTGGGCATCTGCACGATCGAGAGCAGGGAATCCTCGCCGCGCAGGTATTTGGACGGGATGGGAACCCCGAGCACCGGCACCGTCGTTTTCGCGGCGAGCATGCCCGGCAAGTGCGCCGCACCGCCTGCGCCGGCGATGATCGCGCGCAGTCCCCGCGGCGCCGCATCTTCCGCATATTCGAACATGTCGTCAGGCATGCGGTGCGCCGACACGACGCGCGGCTCGTTGGGAACACCGAATGCGTCGAGTTGCGCCACCGCGTGGCGCATCACGTCCCAATCGCTCTCGCTGCCCATCACGACGCCGACCAGCGGTGCTGCCTTGCGTTGTGCCATCCGTCCTCCGGGAGCGGGGGTTCGCTTTTTGGCGTTCGATTTTAGCATCGGGGTATGCCGCGTGCCGGTCCGGGACGCCCTGTTGGCACCTTGAACATTCGCCGATCAGGGTTGTCTTGAGAGACAGCCTCCATGAGAATGGGTACCTCGATGCGAAACATCCTTCTTCGCGGCCTTTGGCTGGCAGCTTTGGTGCTGGCCAGCCCGGTCCATCCATCCTTCGCGCAATCCGACGCCGATTTCCTCGCGGCCAAGGTGGCCTTTGAAAAAGCCGACCGCGTGAAGCTTGCGGGGCTCGCGGGAAAGCTCCACGGCCACGTTCTGGAGCCCTACGTCGAATACTGGCGGCTCAAGCTGGCCATCGACGACACGGCGCCCGAGGCGGTCCGCGATTTTCTCGATCGCTATCCCGATACGCCGCTCGCGGAAAAATTGCGCCTGGACTGGTTGAAGGCGCTGGCGAAGAAGTCCGATTGGAGTCGCTTTGCGATCGACTATCCTCCGCCGTCCGGGGAGGATCTCGAGCTTGCCTGTTACGGAATCCAATACCGCCGCCAGCGCGATGGCGACGCCGCCCTGGCCGACGCGAAGCCGCTTTGGTTAAACGGCCAGGCAACCCCCGATTCCTGTGAACCGTTGTTCGCGGCGCTGATCAGCCGCGGTGAATTGTCGGTTGCCGATCGCGTTGCGCGGTTTCGGCTGGCGTCGGAGGCCGGCAATGTGCGTTTGGCGCAGGCGATCGCCACCGATCTTCCGGGCAAGGATCGCATCAGCGAACGCGTTTTCCAGCGGGCGCTCGATGCCGGAGCATTCACCTGGAATACGAGTTCGGGCCGGGAGTTGTCGCTGTACGCCCTCGAGCGCGTTGCGCGCGTCGACGCTTCTGCCGCGCGGCCGGCCTGGGTCAAGTGGCGCGACAAGTTGCCAGACACGGAGCGAAAGTACGGCAATGCGCGGCTCGCCTACCACGCAGCGCGGCAGCTCAATCCTGCCGCCAACGACTGGTTTCGCGAGGCCGGCGATTTTCCGCTTGCGCCGGAAGTGCAGGCGTGGCAAGTGCGCGCGGCACTGCGCGCCGTCGCGTGGATCGACGTGCAGGCGGCGATCGACGCGATGGGGGCATCCCAGCGCCAGGAGTCGGCGTGGCGGTACTGGAGGGGGCGAGCGCTTGCCGCCAAGGGGCGAATGACGGAGGCCAATGCGATCTTCGAAGCGCTGGCGGGCGAGACGAATTTCTACGGTGTCCTCGCCGCCGAAAGCCTGGGCCGGCGTTTCGCGCTGCCTGCGAGCGAGCCGCTGCCGTCGTCACCGCCAGAACTCGCGGCATTCGGCGCCCGGCTTGACGTGAAACGCGTCGTCAAGCTCGCCTCGCTCGACATGAAGCCGGAATCCCAGCGCGAGTGGCTCTTCATCGTGCGCGGCCAGCCGGACGATGTCCTGCTGCTCGCCGCCGATTATGCGCGCCGGGTCGCGCTGTACGATCGTGCGGTCAACACGGCCGAGCGCACCACCACGCGCCATGACTATGCGCTGCGTTATCTGGCGCCGTTCCGTACGGAATTCGACGCCGCGTCGCGCAGCCACGACGTCGATGTCGCGCTGCTGTACGGCATTGCGCGGCAGGAATCGCGGTTCTCCCCCGACATCGTGTCGTCCGCGGGAGCGGTCGGCCTGATGCAACTGATGCCGCGCACAGCGCGCTGGGTCGCCAACCAGCTTGGGCGCAAGGACTATCGCGCCGCGGCCATTGCGGACGTCGAATTGAACACGCTGTTCGGTGCGTACTATTTCAAGTACTGGTTCGACCGGCTTGATCGCATGCCGGCGCTCGCGACCGCCGCGTACAATGCGGGACCCGGACGCGCGCAGGCATGGCGTCCGCCGGCCCCGCTGGAAGGCGCCGTCTGGGTCGAGACGATACCCTTCAACGAAACCCGCGACTACGTGAAAAAAGTGCTCGCGAATTCGATGGTGTACACGCAGGCATTCGGTGGCTCGCCGCTGTCGCTGACCGCGCGCCTGGGCGTCGTGGCGCCGCGCGGTGCGGCGATGGCCGATCCCATGACCGCAAGGACGCAATGACCGTGGCCGCGCAGCGCATCGTGGTCATGGGCGGCAGCGGATTTGTCGGACGCCATCTGGTGTCGCGGCTGTCCGCCGCGGGCCATGAGGTCGTCGTGCCGACGCGCCGCCGCGAACAGGCGAAACACCTGATCCTCCTGCCGACGGTCGAAGTATTCGAAGCGGACATCTTCGACAAGGCCGCGCTCGCCCGGCTGCTGGCAGGCGCAACCGCCGTCGTGAATCTTGTCGGCATCCTGAACGAATCCGGTCGCAATACGTTCACTCGCGTGCACGTCGAGCTCGCCCGAACCTTGACCGCGGCCTGCGCCGCAGCGGGCGTGCGGCGGCTGGTGCAGATGAGCGCGCTCAATGCCGATACCGCGGGCCCAAGCCGGTATCTGCGCACCAAGGGCGAGGCGGAGGCGATCGTCAAGGCGTCTCCGCTTGCCTGGACGATCTTTCGCCCCAGCGTGATCTTCGGCCGTGAAGATTCCTTTCTCAATCTGTTCGCGAAGGTGGCGCGCCTGTTGCCGGTCATTGCACTCGCCGCGCCCGACGCACGCTTCCAGCCGGTCTACGTTGGTGATGTCGCTGCCTGCATTGCGCACGCGCTGGCGGACGAAGCGACGCATGGCGAAAGTTACGACCTGTGCGGTCCCGGGACCTACTCGCTGCGCGACCTGGTTCGATATGTGGGAGAGGTGAGCGGCGCGGTCCGTCCGATCATCCCGCTCGGCGCTCGCCTCTCGCGACTGCAGGCAAGTGTGCTGGAAGTGCTGCCGGGACAACTCATGAGCCGCGACAACCTGGCGTCGATGGCAAAGGACAGCGTGTGCGGTTGTCTTTTTCCGGCGGTGTTCGGCGTAACACCGGCGGCACTGGAGGCGATCGCCCCCGAATACCTGGCGCCCGCCGCGATGCGCAGTTATTACGACCGTTATCGCGCTGGCAGCGGGCGCCACGAAAAACGCTGATGGGCTCCCCGGGCGCATCGGTGACATTGCGCGAGATCAACGCCGACACCGTCCGCACGATCTGCGCGCTGCGTGTTGCCCCTGCACAGGAACGTCTGGTCGCGCACAATGCGGTCTCGATTGCGCAGGCGCATTTCGAGCCCGCGGCGTGGTTTCGCGCGATCTACGCGGAAGAGGAGCCCGTCGGCTTCGCGATGCTGTATGACCCGACCCGGGCGACGGCTCCCGAGCGTCCCGGCACATGTGATCTGTGGCGCTTCATGATCGCCGAGCAACATCAGCATCGAGGCTACGGCGGCGCGGCGCTGGCGCAATTGATCGACCATGCGCGCACCCTCGCAGGCGTGAGCAAATTCTCGCTGTCGTTTGTCCCGGCCGACGGAGGCCCCCGCGATTTCTACGCTCGCTTTGGATTCCGCGAAACCGGCGAGGTCGACGAAGGTGAGGTCGTGATGGACCTGGCGTTGTGACGGCGCGCCACTTCATGTGCTGGCGTTGACCTGCAATGGCCCGCCCTCTGCCCCAACCCGCGCGGATCTATCAAGTGGGCGGTGTCGTCCGCGATGAGTTGCTCGGCCGGCGGAACGCCGATCGCGACTATGTCGTCGTCGGCGTCACGCCGGAGACGATGCTGGCGTCCGGATTCCGCCCGGTTGGCCGCGACTTCCCCGTGTTCCTGCATCCGGACACGAATGAGGAATATGCGCTCGCGCGCACCGAGCGCAAGCACGGCCGCGGCTATCGCGGCTTCGAGTTCTTCGCGTCGCCCGATGTCACGCTGGAGGAGGATCTCGCCCGGCGCGACCTCACGATCAATGCCATGGCGCGCGGCGAGGACGGCCTCCTGGTCGACCCGCATGGCGGGCAGGCCGACTTGCGCGCCGGATTGTTGCGTCACGTGTCGCCGGCATTCGTGGAGGATCCGCTGCGCGTGCTGCGCGTCGCGCGTTTCGCCGCCCGCCTGGGCTTTGCCGTGGCGCCGGAGACCGAAGCGCTGATGCGCGAAATCGTGGCCTCGGGCGAACTCGCAACACTCGCCCCGGAACGGGTCTGGCAGGAACTGGCGAAGGGACTTTCGGAAACGCGGCCGTCGCGGATGCTCGTCGTATTGCGCGAATGCGGCGCGCTCGCGCAACTGTTGCCCGAGGTCGACGCATTGTTCGGCGTTGCGAAGCCGCGACCGCAACGTGGCGCGATCAACTCAGGCGCACATGTCGGACGCGCCCTCGATTGGTCGGGAGGCCGTGGCGCCGCACTTCCCGCGCGCTACGGCATTCTCGTGCACGACCTGGGGCAAGCGCCTTCGCCTCGCGACGCCTTGCCCGTGCGGCGATCGTACGCGGCGCAAAGCGCGCGTCTCGCGGAAAGAGTGTCGGAGCGCCTGAAGGTGCCGCTCCCGTGTCGGGACGCGGCGAGACTTTCCGCGCGCTGGCATCGCACCGTGCACCGCGCGGCGGAACTGCGGCCGGCGAAACTCCTCGACCTGCTGCACGCGACGGATGCGTTGCGCCGCCCCGGGCGGCTCGAGACACTGCTGGAGGTATGCGCGGCGGTCGCGTGCTCGCGGCCCGGCGCACCTCAGGACTATCCGCCCGCGCGCGTGCTGCGCGAAGCGCTCGCCGTCGTGAAGACCGTCAATGCCGGCGCGATTGCGCGAGGCACGGCCAAGTCAAAAGGGAAGAAGGACAACGACGGGATCGCCAAGGCTGTGCGTGCCGCGCGGCTCAAGGCCTTGCGCGCGTGGCGCCGCGGGGTGCCGCAATGACGCACCGCTAAATCCGGTACGCCAGCGCCTTCATCACGCCCGCGGTGACGCGCATCAGTTCGCGCGCAGGCAGCGGCAGTTCGAAAGCGCCGGCTTCCTGCGCCATCGCGCCGTGCCGTGCCTCGTCGTCGCGCATGGTGGCGACGATCGCCCGGCTCTTCGCATCAGCGTCAGGCAACGCATCCATGTGGCCGGTCAGGTGTTCCTCGACCTGGCGTTCGGTCTCGACGACGAATCCCAGGTTCACCCGGTCGCCGGCGAGCCCCGCGATCAAGCCGATCGCAAACGAACCGGCGTACCAGAGTGGATTGAGGAGCGACACGCGGTCGTGCAGTTCGGCCAGGCGGGTCTGCGTCCACGCCAGGTGATCTTCCTCCTCGCGCGCGGCGCCCGCGAATCTCGCGCGAATGTCGGGATCGCGCGC
>JAYTIR010000096.1:0-2723 GCA_043731765.1 Burkholderiales bacterium | reverse complement strand
CCCGTCCTGATCCTTCAGGCCGACTTCCTGATTGCGCAAGGCGAACCGACAATCGTCGTCCTTCCGCTCACGACCCGGGTCCGAAAATCCAAGGAACCGTTGCACGTGACTATTCCCGCGCGCGATCGCCTGCGCAATGCGTGCCAGGTCATGCCGGAGCAACCCAGGACGCTTGATCGCGCACGCCTAACGAATGGGCCGCTCACCCGTTTGACGCCCGAGGAGATGGCTGCGGTCGAGCGCAGCTTCAAGGCAGTAACGGGCTTGCCTTAGGACGTGGCAGGCACCCGGCGTTGATGTCTTCGAGCCGCCGGTGTTTTGCTATATTACCGCGCTCGTCTTGAACCAATTAGCCTGGAATCCAATGCAACTGCGCAGCGTCGAGTTGGACGTCACCCAGCCCGCCGAAGCCGCGGACTTCCTCGAGCGGGTGTGGCGCCTGCTGCCCGCGGGTGAACGTGGCGATACGCGCTTTTTTCGCGGCAGCGGCGCGCATCCTCACATCCTGTCGATTCGCGCGGCAAGCGCACCCGCCGTGACCGCGATCACGCTGTCGGGATCGCAGGAAGAGATCGATGCCGTGCATGTGCGGGTGCGCAGCTCGGGCGCGCCGCACAAAGACGTCGCGCGATTCGACATTCCGGGCGAAGGCTCCGGGTTCGTGGTTCAGGGACCGGAGGCACAAACCTATCGCTTCGTGGCCGAGGCCTTGGCAACGCCAACTGTTGAAGCAGCTGACACGCCTGTCCAGATCACTCACGCAGTGATGAATGCGATCGACGTCGCCGCATGCGAAAGGTTCGCGGTGGAAGTGCTGGGATTCAAAGTCTCCGACCGTACGCGCATGATGACTTTCGTGCGCTGCAACCAGAAGCACCATTGCTGCGCCTACGCGCACGCTGAATTTTCTTCCCTGAACCACATTGCATTCGAGATGCAGGACATCGACGCGGTGATGCGCGGCATCGGGCGTATGCGCGACGCGGGGTTCGAATCGATCTGGGGCCCCGGCCGCCACGGTCCCGGCAACAACGTGTTCGGCTATTTCATCGCGCCGTTCGGCGCGGTCATCGAATACACCGCCGACGTTTCCGAGGTGGACGAGCACTACAGGGTGGGCGGCCCGGAGGACTGGAAATGGCCGCCCGGTCGCATCGACCACTGGGGTCTGTCGAGGAAAGACGTCGCAAAAGCCGCCGTCGCCGAGCGCAACTACCGCTTTCCCGCCTCGTTCGGCTGACGGCGCCTTCCCCGCCCGTTCCCGAGGGACCCATGTACGAATCGCGTAAACAGTCCCCTTTGCCCCGCGCCCTTTTCGTGCGGCGCGTGTTCCTGCATTTCGCCATCGCAACGGGCCTGCTCGTCGGCTCCCTGGCCATCGGCATGGCGGGTTACATGTATTTCGAGAGCCTCGCCTGGCGCGACGCTTTCCTGAACGCGGCAATGCTGCTCGGAGGCATGGGGCCGGTGGATGCGCCGAAGACCGATGGCGGCAAGCTGTTCGCCGGCCTTTACGCCCTGTACGCGGGATTGCTCATTCTCTTCACGGTCGGGCTCATGCTCGCGCCAGTCCTGCACCGCCTTCTGCACCGCTTCCACTGGGACGAGGACAACCGCTAATCGTCTCGCGGTCCGTTACTTCAGCGGCTTGATCCTGCTGCTGAACGCGTTGGTGTAAACATCCTCGGACTTGACCGGCTTGTCCGGCTTGGCATTCGCGAAAGTAATCTCCAGCGTTTTCGCCATCAGCTCGGGTTCGATCCAGCCGATGCCATTCCTCCTCGATCGGTCGGTAACGCAGAGGTCGAGGATCTGCGGCATTGTGGCCAGCAAGGTGTCTCGGTCCAGGCCCGGGACCGCCGCCGCCATGGCGTCGATCGCTTCGGCCGGGGCAACCTGCGTATCGCGCCAGCCCTTGTGCACGGCGCGCAGGAACCGCTCGATCAGCTTCGGGTTCCTGGTTATCGTCTCGGTGTTCACGAAGTAGGTGTGGCCGTAAATCGGCAGGCCGTAGTCGGCCCACAAGAGGTTGCCCACCTGGCCCTTGCCGAGCACCTTCTCCCAGATCGCGTAGCTCGTGTAGAGGTCGAAAGAGGCATCGACTTCGCCGGCCGCCACGATGGCCTGCTTGCCTTCGGGTTTGACGTTCACCATCGTGACCTTGTCGGCCGGGATGTTGTTTATCGCTGCAAATGCCGGCCACAGGACGCGGTGCGAATCGGCGGGCGGCGCCGCGATCTTCTTGCCGATCAGGTCGGACGGCTTGTTGATGCCGGCGCTCTTCTTGAAGAACACGTTGTTGCCGGCTTTGTCGAACACGACCGCGACGATCTTGAGGTCGGCGCCCTTGCTGATCGCCGTGATGATCGTGGGGGCATCCGAGATCCCGATATCGGCCTGCTTGAGGTCGATTTTCTTGGCGCTGTCGGCAGAACCGGCGCCGCGCACCACCGTGAGATCGATCTTCTCCTCGGCGAAATAGCCTTTCTTGAGCGCCATGTAGATCGGCGCATGGTCGGCGAGGTGAAACCAGTTGAGCTGCAGCGTCATCTTGTCCTGCGCCTGCGCGGGCAGGACCAGCGCGGCAATCAGTGCGGCAAGCAGGTGGCGAAAGGGCATGGTTGTCTCCTTGGTTGTTGGTGCGGCTAGCCTGCCGCGTCTTCCCGGTGGGCCCAGGGCGCGACTATGTTTTCGACGGCGACGACTGCGCCGTAGAGTACCAG
>JAYTIR010000095.1:0-1695 GCA_043731765.1 Burkholderiales bacterium | reverse complement strand
CGGTTGTTTGTCACCAGCGACTACGCCTGATGTCGAACGGCACTTGCGGATAATCCACGCGCTGCGCGAGTTCGTCGCTTTCGAATGTGCTTGGGCATTCTGCGCGCGATCGCCGCCGCAGCGATGCGCATCATCGCGTTCATTACCGACGCGGCCAACATCGAAGGGCGGAAGTCTCAGTCCCGATTGAGCTTGTCGACCTGCTTCACGTAGTTGGTCATCGCCTCGTCCTTGCTCGACCCCTTCAACTTGGCCCACGCATCGTATTTGGCGCCGCCGACGAAATCGAAGCCGCCGGCCCGGTCCCCCTTGACGTCGCCCTCGGTGGCTTGCTTGTAATATGAATAGAGCTTGAGCAACGTCGTGTTGTCGGGCTTTTTCTTCGTCTGCTTCGCCGCCGCGGCGGCGGCCTCGAATTTTGCCTTCAGGTCGTCCTCTTTGGGCGCGGCAGCCATGGGGGTCTCCTCCTCGTATCCCGATTTGACGTCTTCGTGCTACTTTAGCGCGAACGCGAACGCGCACGCAACGATTGCGCCCGTTTTCCGAGCCTCCAGCCCGATCATGGCCGCCAATCCAAAGAGCGCCAAGCGCGAAAAAATGTCCGCGGTTGACACCGCGTGGCTGCGCATGGACCGGCCGCACAATCTGATGATGATCAGCGGCGTGTTCCTGTTCCGCGAGCGCGTCACGCTGCCGCGCCTGCGCCGCGTCATCAACGAGCGCTTCCTCGTGTTCGGCAGATTCAGGAAACTGCCCGTGGAACGGACCGGCGGCGCCTTCTGGGAAGCAGACTCGCGCTTCGACCTCGAGCAACACGTTGTTTCAACCAGGCTGCCCGGCCGCGCCGGTCGCGCGGAACTCGAGGAGTTCGTGTCGCGGTTGGCAGCATCACCTCTCGATCCCTTGCGGCCGCGGTGGCAATTCCATCTCGTTGAAAATTTCGACGGCGGTTGTGCGGTCGTGATGCGCATCCACCACAGCTACGCCGACGGCATCGCGCTCGTGCGCGTCATGCTGTCGATGACCGACGCTTCTGCGCACGGACCGCCGGCAATGCCTTTCGCGCCGCAACCGCAACAGCGCCGCGAGGCCGACGACGCGCTCGGCCAGCTGCTTGCCCCGTTGTCCGGCGTGATGGGCATGGCCAGGAAAGTCGGCGCGACGCTGATCGAAAAAGGCGCCGCGATCTGGGACGATCCGGCCAAGGCCGTGGCACTCGCCGGACAAGGCACGGCGCTGACCGCCGAACTCGCGAATCTCGCGCTGATGCCGCAGGATTCGCCGACGCGCTTCAAGGGCAAGCCCGCAGTACCCAAGCGAGTCGCGTGGGCCGACCCGCTGCCGCTCGATGAAGTGAAGACGATCGGGAAGGCGCTCGGCGCGTCGGTCAACGACGTGCTGCTTTCCTGCGTCGCCGGTGCGCTGCGCAGCTACCTGGTGGACAAGGGCGATGATGTCGATGGCGTGATGATGCGCGCGCTCGTGCCGGTCAACCTGCGTCCGATCGAGAAGGCCTACAAGCTCGGCAACCAGTTCGGGCTCGTGTTTCTCGACCTGCCGATCGGCATCGAAAATCCCGTCGAGCGCCTGTATGCGGTGCGCGGAAACATGAATGCGCTGAAAGGATCGTACCAGCCGATCCTGGCGCTCGGCCTGCTCGCCGCGATGGGTGCGTGCCCGAAGCCGATGCAGGAA
>JAYTIR010000094.1:0-11807 GCA_043731765.1 Burkholderiales bacterium | reverse complement strand
TAGCGAATGCAGCAATTGCAATTGCCGCATTCGCTATCCCGCCGCGACGCACTATCTATCCTCGTTGAAGCGGTCGCGCGGGGCGCGACCCTTAACGAGGATTGCCTGCTTTCACTTCCACGGTCGCCGGCCAAGCCGACCGCGCAATCGAGTAAACATGTTCGGTGCACATTTCGCCTTTGAATACGACCTCTCGGGTTCGGGCGAGACGCATGCCGACGCGTGCGAGCAGGCGGATTGACGGTACATTGCGCGCGTCGGTGATGCCTTCGATGAAGTCGACGCTCCCGGATTCGAAGAGCAACGCGAGCATTCCCATCACCGCCTCCGTGCCGAACCCCCGTCCTTGCGCAGCGGGAGCAATGGTGAAGCCGATCTCCGCTGTCCGTGTGCCGTCGTCGCGAAGGCAGGTGCCGATGTCGCCGATGAGCTCATCGGTGGACCTGTTTGCCACGGCAATCTGGAACCAATCGCCCGCCACGCCGAACTGCGCCGTCGACATCGCGCCGATGAAGGCGGCGGCGCCGGCGTCGTCCATCGCTGACCAGCCTTGATAGCGGCCAACCTCCGGATCGCAACGATAAGACTGGAAGCGCGCGAGATCGTCGCTGCGGAATCGCCGCCGCAGCAGCCGATCCGTGGCGCGCGGCAACGCGTTGTCGAACCGCGCCATCATGCGCGCGATGGTCGATTTGATGAACCGCGCCTGCGCATCCGCATACCCGTCGCGATCATCGCTATACCGCGCGGCCAATGCGCTCTTCAGCGCGAAATACTCTGCCGCGAGGACGGGGTCCGCGCGCTTCGACCTGCGCAAGCGAGAGTGCGCCAATCAGGATGTCGACGACAGGTTTGGCGGGGAGGCCGGACACCGAGGGGCTGCCGATGTGTTCGATGCGAAACTCCGGCGCGGGAAATATCGCCGCCAGGGCGGATTGCTTTGCGGCGAATCGCTCCGGCCACGCCGGAGAATACGCAACCATTTCAATGGTGGCGCGGTGGGTCATGTTATCTACCGGGACGCATGAATCGCCACGGTGACTCCGAAGCGCAAGCCGTGCCGGACGCTAATCCGCCAGCGTGCGGGTCACGACTTCGGTGACATCCGGCGACAACCCCTGCGCTGCGGCAATACGTTGCAATGCGGCCTGGATCAATCCGCGGCGGGGCTCGGGAAAGCGCTTCCACAGGTTGAACGCGCCCACGATGGCGGCTGCCAGTTGCGGATTGGTCGGGTCGAGCGCCAGGACTTCGTCGGCGGCAAAAACATATCCGCCGCCGTCGCGGTCATGGAAGCGAACAAAATTGCGCAGCGTGAACGCACCCACGAGCGAGCGCACGCGATTGGGGTTCCTGGCGTTGAATCGGGGATGCGCGAGCAGGTCTATCACCCGCGCCAAGGCATCCGGGCGCGCGGAAGTGGCCTCGAGCGCGAACCACTTGTCGAGCACCAGAGGTTCATCGTGCCACCGCGCTTCGAATCGTTCGAACAGCGATTTGCGCTCGGGGCTGTCGCCATCCTTCACTGCCGCGAGGGCGGCAACGGTATCGGTCATGTTGTCGGCCGCATCGAACTGGGCGACCGCTGTTGCGCGTGCCTCACCATTGTCCGCGGCGCACAGGTAGCGCAGGCACGCGTTGGCGAGCTTGCGCGCGCCCGTCTGTTCCGGTGTCGGCGCATAAGGTGCGATCACGCGGTGCCGCGCGTAGACGTCTTCGAATTCGTGGCGCAGCACGCGTGCCAGTTCGCCCACCAGAAAGGCGCGGGCTGCGTCGACTCCGTCGACGTCGATCGTCTCCACCAGCGCAGCCACATATCCGGAATCGGGCGGCGTGAGCGCGAGCGCGATGAGCGCCGGGTCACCGGCGCGATCGACCAGGAGCGAGCGGACGACTTCCACCGAGGTAGGCGGCAGGACAAGTGCACGATCGCCGCGGCGATCGTCGGCAAGCGCCAGCATTGACCGGACGAAGCTGCGTTGCGCCGCATCCCAGCGATTCACTGGATCGCTGTCGTGTGCGACGAGGAACGCGAGTTCTGCGTCGGTGTAATCGAGCTCGAGGATCACCGGCGCGGAAAAGCCCCGCAGCAACGAAGGCACCGGCCTTGCCGGAACATCGACGAACCGGAAGGATTGTGTTCGCTGCTGCAAATGGAGCACGCGAGTGCCACCGCCCGACGCGGCCTCGCCGTCCAGTTTGAGCGGAATGTCGCGACCATCCGGTCCTACGAGGCCTACGGCGAGTGGAATGTGCAACGGCAACTTGGACGATTGTCCCGGCGTTGCCGGCGTATGTTGGGTGATTTCGAGCGTATAGGTGGAATGCGCCGCATCGAACGTGGCCGTAGCGGTGACCACGGGCGTTCCCGCCTGGCTGTACCAGAGCCTGAATTGGGTGAGGTTGACGCCGGACGCATCCTGCATTGCCTGCACGAAATCGTCGCAGGTGACGGCCTGCCCGTCGTGGCGCTGGAAGTAGAGGTCGAGGCCGCGCCGGAACCGCTCGGGACCCAGCAGCGTGTGCTGCATCCGGATGACCTCGGCGCCTTTTTCATAGATCGTCGCCGAGTAGAAATTGTTGATTTCGAGATATTCGTCGGGACGCACGTTATGCGCCATCGGCCCGGCGTCTTCCGGGAATTGCTCCCGGCGCAAGTATTCGACCGCACCGATGCGCTCCACCGCGCGCGAATTGAGGTCGCTCGAGAATTCCTGGTCGCGGAATACGGTGAGACCCTCTTTCAGCGACAACTGGAACCAGTCACGGCAGGTCACGCGGTTGCCGGTCCAGTTGTGGAAATATTCATGGCCGACCACGCCTTCGATCGCCGCGTAGTCGTCGTCGGTCGCTGTGGCCGGATCGGCGAGCACCATCCGGCTGTTGAAGATGTTGAGGCCCTTGTTCTCCATGGCCCCCATGTTGAAATCGTCGGCACAGAAAATCATGAACGTGTCGAGATCGTACTCGAGGCCGAAGCGCTCCTCGTCCCACTGGAAGGATCGCTTGAGCGATGCCATTGCGTGGTGGCAGCGCGGCAGATTTTGCGCGGTCGAAAATATCCTGAGCGCGATGCGGCGCGCCGACATCGTCGTGAACGTGTCCTCGAGCGCTTGCAGATCCCCCGCAACGAGCGCGAAAAGGTACGACGGTTTCGGGAACGGGTCGTGCCAGGTCGCGAAGTGGCGCCCATGGTCCAGCGCGCCCTGCGCCACGAGATTGCCGTTCGAAAGCAGCACCGGATATCTGGCGCGATCCGCGCGGATCGTGACGGTGTATCGGGTCAAGACATCGGGGCGGTCCGGAAAATACGTGATCCGGCGGAAGCCCTCCGCTTCGCATTGCGTGCAGAACACACCCGACGAGAGGTAGAGGCCTTCCAGCGCGACATTGTTTGCCGGTGCGATTTCGGAATGCACGATCAGCGTGCCGGAAGCCGGCGGGTCGCGTACCGTCAGCGTGCACTCTGCCAATGCCAGGCGGGCCGCGGATAGCGTTCTGCCGTCCAGTTCGACCCGGACATCCCTCTGTTGCTCGCCGTCGAGTACCAGCGGAGCGTTGGCGTCCTCGGGCGCCGCCGCCGGATTGCGGCGGAACGCGAGTTTTGCCGTTACCCGTGTGGCCGTCGCGTCCAGATCGAACGTCAGGTCCAGCGTGTCCACCAGGAATGCCGGCGGGCGATAGTCGAGGCGGCGCCTGATCATTGCGCCTCTGTCGCGTGGCAGCATGGCTGTCGGCCGTAGTCCCGACGTCCTACTTAACTTCGATCAATTCAACGTCGAAGATGAGCGTCGCGTTGGGAGGGATGACACCGCCAGCACCGCGGGCGCCATAACCCATGTCGGGTGGAATGATCAGCGTGCGCTGGCCGCCGACCTTCATGCCCACCACACCCTGATCCCAGCCCTTGATGACCCGTCCACCGCCCAGCGGAAAGTCGAACGGCTTGCCCGCATCACGTGAGCTGTCGAACTTGGCGCCTTTGTTGTCCGGTTTTGCGTGGTCATAAAGCCACCCGGTGTAATGGACAATGGCGACCTTGCCGACAGTAGCTTCAGCTCCAGTGCCTTGTTTTACATCGAGTTTTTTCAATTCCGTAGGCATGGCATCCAACTTGCTTGCTCCTTGTGCATACACGGGTGGTGCGGTGTTCTGGGCATTGGCGGGAGGCATCGTCGATACCCCCAAAACAACCAATCCCAACACCGCGAAGACGCTGGCGCTCCGTACCAATGCGGGGCGCATGAAAATTCCGGGTGAGTGAACATGACTCGACATGAATTGAACCTTTCGCGAATGAGCGGCTGGAAAGTCGGGGCGGGCGCACGTAAACGCCCGTCTTGTGCCACGTCTTGTGTCACGAATTGTAGCCGACGGACGCCGTCGTTTTGCGCGGTCGGAAGAATTGGGCTATAAATGCCGGTTCCGCTACCGGTTCGTTCGCAAATCCCCGATGCCTGCGTGTCCGGGGCCGGTCGGAATATGCACGACAAAAACGCAAGGATGCTTCGCATCTGACCATGTTCGGCTTTTTGACCTCCGGAACCAGGGAAGCAGTCGATCCGCTCGCCTCGCCCAAGGCGGTCGCGGCCTGGCTGCGGCAACTGCCTGCGCTCGATGTCATCGGTCGCCAGCAGCAGGTCATGCGCGCATTCGACGCGATGCGCGCGTCGCGCAAGCCGTGCGAAATCTCGCGCGTGCATGCGATCGAGCATCTCGATGCCGCGCTGGGCGCGGATCGCCGCCAGCTCACCAAGCAATACGTCGAGAACTACGATAGCGCGCCCAAGCTCGCCGAGCGCATCTGGCAATCGATCTACGATCTTTCGCAGGGCTTCATCTACGCGTACCAGACCGCGCTCGAGGAAGCGCTGCGGCAGGCGGCCAACGCGCGCTGGAAGAATATGTCGCCGCTGCTGTTCGCGCGTCTCACTCATTACTACGGGACCGATGCGAAGCTCCGCGTGTTCCGCTATGAACGCTGGATCCCCGGCAAGTGGATGGAATTGCATCGGACGTATCTGCGCGCCGCGGAACTCGGTGTGGATCGCGTGGCGGCCGTCCTGGGAAGCGCCAGCCAGAGCACGACGTCGTGGACGATCGAGCAGGAATACATCTATGTCCTGCTGATCCACCAGCTCAACACGGGCAACATGTCCCCGCCGCAGCTCGATTGGGCCACCGCGCAATTGCGGGCCTGGAGCCGGCGCCTGCAGATCGACGCGGTCCCGCGCTCGCTCGAGGGATTTTTCGTCGATATCGCCGGCCGTGCGGGCCTTGGCCGACGCACGGGCAACGATTCCGGCTCGATGCTGCGCTACCTCGACACGACGCCGTTGACGGAGCAACTCGACCGCGCCATCGCTGCGCTGCGTCAGGCCGAAGATACCGATCAGGGGCCCGCAGCGCCGATCAACCAGCAGCGTATTGCCATCCTCGAAAAAATCGCTCCTTCGGTGGCGCCCAACCTCAATGCCGAAATGCGCCGGGATCGCCGCGTTGCGTGCGCGATCACGGCGACGGTGCGCATCGGGCTGTCCCGGATTTGCCAGGAACTCACACAGAAGGACAACGGCGTCGCCCTCGCCGAGGCGGGCAGCCTGCACGAGCAGATCGAGGTATTTGCGGTCGCCGACGGAACGCGTTTAAAGCAGCGGCGCGTCCCCGAGGAGCACGACTCGCTCGTGGCGAGCCTTTCGTCGTTCTCCGACCCGATGTGGCAGGTCAGGGATCGCAGCGTCGCAGGTCTGCGGATCGCGGCGTCCGGCGGGATCGGCCAGAGCCTCGCGCTGGGCACGCTCGTCGCGGTCCGGCAATCCGACTTGAGCAATTGGGTGCTGGGTGTCGTGCGCCGGATGAGCAAGGTCAGCACGGACGAGGTCGAGGCGGGCATGTCGATTATCGCCGACCGCCTGGTCGCGGTGACGTTGCATGCAGTTCGCCAGCCCAAGGACGACATGGGTTTCATTGTCGACGGCATCGACATCTCGACCATGGGCGCGCGCTTCCACGGCCTCTACCTTCCGCCGCCATCGCGGCCGGACAAGCCGCTTTCCGTGAAGACACTGATCGTCCCGACACAGGAATACACCGAAGGACGCAACGTCATCCTGACCACCGGCCGCTCCGTCTACACGGTTGCGTTGCGGCACCTGGTCGAACAGCGGGCCGAATGGAGTTGGGCCGCCATCCAGATCGTCGAGAAAAAGAGCCGCATCTAGCGAAACTTTGGGCCGCCCTAATCGGTTGGCCGGAACTTCAAGGTAAGCGAGCGCTGGAAGATTTCGGGGCGCTCGGGACGCGGCAGCGGCGACGACTTGAGTATTGCGCGCTGCACGGCATCGTCGTAGGCGCGAACGCCGCTCGACTTGCGCAGTTGGACGTCGATGATTTCGCCGGTCGGCAGTTGCACGACCTCGAAGATCGCCTCCGGATTGCCGGCCATGTCCGGCGGGACGTTGACATTGCCCCGGACCTTGGACTGGATGCTGTGGATCCAGTCGGCCTCCGCCTTGGCCCGCTGTGTGGCCTGCAGGGCGCGTGCCTGCACATCACGGTCGGCCTTTGCGCGGGCTTCACCCTCACGTTCCGCCTGCGCTCGCATCGCCTCCGTTTCGCGTTGCTGGCGCGCGCGTGCCTCCGCCTGCTTCTCGTCGAGTTTTTTCCTTTCCTCGAGTTTCTGCCGGTCCAGCGCCTCCTGCTGCGCGCGTAGTTTTTTCTCTTCTTCCTTGCGCAGCGTTTCGACTTTCTTTTTGCGTTCTTCCTCCTGCCGGGCCTTGAGCGCGATGTCCGCGGAACGCGTATCGGTCTTCTCGATCTTCGGTTCCGGCGGCGCGACAACGGGCGGCTTGGTTGGCGCAGGTTGAGGCGCGGGTTGAGGCGCAGGAATGGGCGGCGTCTCCTGCGGCGATTCGGTGACCAGCGCCTTCATGGGCGGCGCGTAAAGCTCGGCCGTGACCGGTTCCGGCTTCCGGTTCTGCCAGTGCACGGAAAAAATCAGCACGGCGACGAATGCGGCCTGCACGAGTAGCGCCAGTACCAGCGCCAGCCACTTGCCGGTGATCTGCCGGGGCGCGCGCGGCCGCTCGGATTTCTTCACCGGGTTCAGTTTCCCGGCGGGCGGGCAAGCAGGCCGACCTTTTTCACGCCGTTGCGTTGCAGGAGGTCGAGCACGCCCAACACGTCCTCGTAACGCGCGCTTTTGTCCGCGGCGACAACCACCGGCTGCTCCTGTTTCGCCTGCTTCGCGACGATGCGCGCGACGAGTTCTTCGCGGGTGACGCGGACCGCGGGCGTGTTCGACGCCTGGTCGCGCAGCCACAGCGTCAGGTCATTGCGCAGCGTCACTTCGAACGGCTGTGCCGGCGTCGTAAGCTTGCTTCCGACCGACGGCAACTCGATTTCGCCCGGAATGATGAGCGGTGCCGTGACCATGAAGATCACGAGCAGCACCAGCATCACGTCGATGTAGGGCACGACGTTGATCTGGTTGATCGATTTGCGGGCGCGGCGCATTGGCTACGTCAGCTTTGCCGCTGGAGAATGTTCGAGAACTCCTCGATGAACGACTCGTAGCGCACCGCGAGCCGGTCGACATCGTGGGTGTAGCGGTTGTACGCGACTACGGCCGGAATGGCCGCGAACAGGCCGATCGCCGTGGCAATCAGGGCCTCCGCGATGCCGGGCGCGACGTTGGCCAGCGTTGCCTGGCTCACGTTTGCAAGCCCGCGAAATGCGTTCATGATTCCCCACACCGTGCCGAAGAGGCCGATGTAGGGCGACACGGAGCCCACGGTGGCAAGCCCCGCCAGATGGCCCTCGAGCGCGTCTATTTCCCGTTGGTAGGCAGCGCGCATGGCCCGGCGCGCGCTGTCCAGCGTGACGACGGACGAGCTGCCCTGCTTGCGATGCTTGGCGAATTCGCGGAATCCCGCGCTGAAAATGTGCTCCATGCCGCTGCCGGTGCGTGACTGCGCCATGCGCTGGTAGAGGTCGGCCAGGTCGCCGCCTTTCCAGAAATCGTCCTCGAACAGGTCGGTGTCGCGCGACGCGCGCCGTAACTGGAACAGCTTGAGGAAGATTTGCCACCACGACCACAGCGACAGGAAGACCAGGAGTGCCAGCACCGCCTGCACGACGATGGACGCCTGCGTGATCAACGTTATGAACGAGAGGTCGGTATGGAGGTTCAAGCGGGATTCTCCAGATTCGTCACCAGGACTACGGGCATTCGCACCGGCCGCCAGCGCACCGCATCGAGGCACGCCAGCGTTACGAGGGCGGAAGTCAGGATGTCGGCACCGCGGCACACATCCTGGCGCGCCTTGATGGTTGATGCACCCAGCTTGACCGGTTCGACCGACACGTTGAGCGCATCGTTCAATCGCGCGGGCTGCAGGAAGTCAATCTCGCAGCGGTGCACGACGAACACGACGCCATGCTCGCGCTCGAACGCGGCCAGCGGAAAGCCGCGCGACTCCAGCCATTCGGTCCGGGCGCGTTCCATGAACTTCAGGTAGTTCGCGTAGTAGACGACGCCGGCGGCATCGGTGTCCTCGTAGTAAACGCGGACCGGGAAGCGGAAGGGTTGCGATCCCTTCATTGCGGCCTCGTTGGAACGGCCGTGCATTGCGTGGCGCCAGCGCGTCGGCCGCCCTCAATCGCTCGGCGACGCGCCCTTCGGGCCTTCGCTCGACCGTCGGTCTCGCGCGCCTCGCTCATTCGCTCGGGAAGAGTTCGCTTGCGGCACCCGGAGTTGGTGGGGCCAGGCCGAAATGCCGATAGGACAATGCGGTGGCAATGCGGCCGCGCGATGTCCGCTGCAGGTAACCCTGCTGGATCAGGAAGGGCTCCAGCACGTCCTCGATCGTATCGCGCTCCTCGCCGATAGCCGCGGCGAGGTTGTCCACGCCGACCGGGCCGCCGTCGAATTTCGAGAGCACCGTCTGGATGAGCTTCCGGTCCATGACGTCGAGCCCGGCGCCGTCGACATCGAGCATCGAGAGCGCGGCGTCCGCAACTGCGCGGGTGATTTCGCCGTCTGCCTTCACTTCCGCGAAATCGCGAACGCGGCGCAGCAGGCGATTGACGATGCGTGGCGTGCCGCGCGAGCGGCGCGCAATTTCCAGCGCTCCATCGGGGTCGAGCACGATCTTGAGCAGCGCTGCTGAGCGCTTCACGATGCGCGTCAACTCCTCTGCAGTGTAGAACTCGAGGCGCGCCACGATGCCGAACCGGTCGCGCAACGGATTGGTGAGCATGCCTGCGCGCGTGGTGGCGCCGACCAGCGTGAACGGCGGCAAATCGAGCTTCACGCTGCGCGCCGCCGGGCCTTCGCCGATCATGATGTCGATCTGGAAATCCTCGAGCGCCGGATAGAGTATTTCCTCGACGATCGGGGAGAGCCGGTGGATCTCGTCGATGAACAGCACGTCGCGCGGCTCGAGATTGGTCAACAGCGCGGCGAGGTCCCCCGGGCGCTCCAGCACGGGGCCGGAAGTCTGGCGCAGGTTCACGCCCAGTTCGTGCGCGATGATATGCGACAGCGTGGTCTTGCCCAGACCCGGCGGCCCGAACAGCAATACATGGTCCAGCGCCTCGTTGCGTTTTTTTGCGGCCGCGATGAAGATCGACAGCTGCTCGCGGATTTTTTCCTGCCCGACGTACTCGGCCAGGCCGCGCGGACGCAGCGCTCGCTCGATGACCTCTTCCTGCGCGCCGGCGATTCTGGCGCCGACCACGCGATTGAGTTCGTCGTTTTCGATCATGGGGCTATTCTACGTTTACGCCTTGGCGAGGAGTTTCAACGCCTGCCGGATGCCGTCGCCAACCGTCAGCCCGTCCGGCAATTTCTTGACGGCGGCGACCGCCTCCCGGTCGCTGTAGCCCAGCGCAAGCAAGGCGTGCAGGATGTCGCTCGACGCGGGCGGAGCGCGGAAGACGCCGATGGTGGTCGTCAGGTCCGCGCCGAGTTTGTCCTTCAGTTCGAGCAGGAGGCGTTCGGCCGTCTTTTTGCCGATGCCGGGAATCTTGGTCAGCCGCCCGGACTCCTGCATCGTCACGGCCTGCGCCAGTTCCGCCACCGACAACCCCGACAGCACCGAGAGCGCCGTCCGGGCGCCGACCCCGCTGATCTTCAGCAGTTGCCGGAACGCGCGCCGTTCGTTGTCGCTGCCGAAGCCGAACAGCAGGTGGGCGTCTTCGCGCACAACGAGGTGCGTCCACAGCGTCACGCGCTCACCGGTGGCCGGCAGGTTGTAGAACGTGCTCATCGGCACGTCGACCTCGTACGCCACGCCCTGCACGTCGAGCAGCAGTTGCGGCGGATTCTTTTCGAGGAGGATGCCGGACAGACGACCGATCATGATCCGCAATTATGGCATGGGGCACACGCCATCCGACGTGGGGCAATCAGTGGGGAAGCAAAGCCAGGTGCGCGCGCACGTCGTGCAGCGACGAGAGCACCAACGGTTCGCGCGCGAGCAGGCTTTCCGAGGGCCTGTGCAGGTCAGGCACCATGATCGGCATCATCCCGGCGGCGAGGGCGGCACGCACACCCGGCTCCGAATCCTCGAGCACTACGCAGTCGGACGCCGCGACGTCGAGCCGCGAGGCCGCCAGGAGAAAAATGTCCGGGGCCGGTTTGCCGAATTCGACTTCGTTGCCTCCGACGAGGGCCGCAAAGCGCGCGAGCAACCCTTGTTGCGTGAGTTGCGCTTCGGCGCGGTCCCGGCGCGTGGAGGTCGCGACTGCGCGCACCACGTTTTCGCCTTCGAGCCAGTCGAGCAATTCGCGCAGTCCGGGCTTCTGCGCAATGCCTTCGCGCGCGACAATTGCATCGAAGGACGTCAGACACGCAGCAGTGAGCTGCTCGACCGGATACGAGGGACCGTAATGTTCGCGCAGCATCGCGCGGCAATCACGGTAGTTGCGTCCGGTCATTCCGGGCAGCAAATCCAGGTCGAAATCGACTCCGGTCATCGCGGCCGCATCGCGCCATGTCTGCGGCCCCAGCGACTCGGTGTCCAGCATCAGCCCGTCCATGTCGAAGATCACGGCGACCGGACGCCGCATGGGACGGCGCGCCTTCATCGGGCAAGCCGCCCGCGTCGCATCGTGTAGCCGGCGCCATGCAGCGCGCCGACGCCGACACTGCCGTGCGCGTGACAAATGGCACAGGCCAGCGCGTCGGCGGCATCGGGCGAAGGTGCCCCCGGAAGTTGCAGCAGCCGCCGCACCATTTCCTGCACCTGCGATTTGTCGGCGCGACCTTTTCCGACCACCGCCTGCTTGACTTGGCCCGCGGTGTATTCATGCACGGGCAAGCCGGCCAGCACGGCTGCGGCAATGGCGGCGCCACGCGCCTGGCCCAGCAGCAATGTCGAATTGGGGTTGATGTTCACGAATACTTTTTCCACGGCCACTTCGCTGGGAGCTTCCTCGGCGATGACGTGCGCAATGTCGCGGGCGATGACGCCAAGCCGCACCGGCAGGCTGTCACCGCTCGCGCGAATGCAGCCGCTGGTGACATAGGTGAGCGTGTTGCCCTGCTGGATGATGATTCCGAATCCGGTGACGCGCAGCCCCGGATCGATGCCGAGGATGCGGCGAGGAGGCGCGGTCGTAGCCACGGAGCGCGGCTACGCCTCGTCGATCAGCGCCGACGTGTAGACCTCCTGCACATCGTCGAGCGACTCGAGTGCGTCAAGGAGCTTCTGCATTTTCGCGGCGTCCTCGCCGGCCATCTCGATCTCCGTCGCCGGCTTCATGGTGACTTCGGCGAATTCGGCCTTGAAGCCTGCCTTGGC
>JAYTIR010000093.1:0-3710 GCA_043731765.1 Burkholderiales bacterium | reverse complement strand
CTTCCGTTCGTGCGCAACCCGAGCACCGCGAACGGCGTCTTTACCTTGGCCGCATAGCGCGCCGCGTCGATCGGCGGGTTCACTTCCTCACCTCCTTGATTTTTTCACTGAATTCACCCGCCCAATTTCATATGCGCCGGGAGCCACATGATGATCGGCGGCCAGATCCAGACCATGGCGACGGCCGCGCACATCAGCAGGAACATCGGGATCGCCTGGCGCGCGATCCAGGTGATCTGACGATTGGTCATTCCCTGCAGCACGAACAGATTGAAGCCGACCGGTGGCGTGATCTGCGCCATCTCGACGACGAGCACGATGAAAATGCCGAACCAGAGGAGGTCGATATGCGCGGCCTCTACCGTGGGCAGGATGACGCCCATCGTCAGCACCACCATCGAGATGCCGTCGAGAAAGCAGCCCAGCACGATGTAGAACAACGTCAATGCGACGATCAGCGACACGGGAGTAAGCCCCTGCGAGCCGATCCATTCGGCCAGATGGCGGGGCAGGCCGATGTAGCCCATCGCGATGGTCAGGAACGCGGCACCGGACAGGATCAGCGCGATCATGCAATACAGCCGCGTCGCGCCCATGAGGCTATCGCCGAACGTCTTGCGGTCGAGTGAACCCTGCACCGCGGACAATACGAGCGAGCCCACGACGCCGAACGCCGCCGCTTCGGTGGCCGTGGCCACGCCGGCGTAGATCGAACCCAACACCAACGCGATCAGCAGCACGACCGGGATGAGATGGCGCGACGCGTGGAGTTTCTGCATGAACGTCGTTCGCTCGTCGGACACCGGAATCTTGCCGGGGTTGAGCAATGCCCACACCACGATGTATGCAGAAAACATGGCCGCCAGCAGGATGCCGGGAATCACGCCGGCGATGAACAGTTCCGCGATGGAAACGTTGGCGCTGACACCATAGACGATCATGATGATCGACGGCGGAATCAGTAATCCCAGGGTTCCGGCGCCCGCGAGCGTGCCGATCGTGATGTCGTCAGGGTAGCCGCGCGCCTTCAATTCCGGCAGCGTCATCTTGCCGATCGTCGCGCAGGTCGCCGCCGACGAACCCGACACCGCCGCGAAAATGGTGCAGCCGATGATGTTCGTGTGGAGCAGGCGACCCGGAACCCGTTCGAGCCAGGGCGCCAGTCCCTTGAACATGTCTTCCGACAGCCGCGTGCGAAACAGGATTTCTCCCATCCAGACAAAAAGCGGCAGCGCGGTCAGCGTCCAGGACGATGCGCTGCCCCAGATCGTGACGGCCATCGCGTCGCCGGCGGGGCGCGAGGAAAACAGCTCCATGCCGATCCACGCAACGCCGGCCAACGCCAGGCCGATCCACACGCCGCTGCCCAGCAGCGCGAACAACGCGACGATGAGCAATGTGGTGATCAGTGCGTCCATGCGGCGCTATTCGTTGTGCAGCGCTTCGTCGGGCATTTTCGCCAGGCGCGCGCCCCGCAACTCAAGGATGAACTCGTCGACGAAGGCAATGCAGAGCACGACGGTGCCCAGCGCCATCGTGAGCTGCGGCATCCACAGCGGTGTCGCGTCGTTGCCGGTCGAGATGTCGTGGAAGTCCCACGACTGGTACGAAAGCCGCACGCTGTAGAACGCAAAGAGCGCGGCAAGCAGCGTCGCCACGCCGAGCGCCCACAGTTCCAGCGCGCGTTGCGGGCCGGGACCCAGATGTTCGAGGATCAACGTGACCCGGATGTGCTCGCCGCGTTTCAGCGTGTGCGCCAACGCGAGAAAACCCGCTGCCGCCATGCAGTAGCCGGCGTAGGAGTCCGTGCCGGGCACGTTGAAATTGAGCAGCCGGCCCGCAATACCGGCCAGGACCATCGCCAGCGTCCCGACCAAAAACAACGCCGCCAGGACTCCGGCGGCGTTGTACAGGCGATCGAGAAAGACGCGCACGGCGTTATTGCTGAGCGCGATAGACTTCGATGACCTTCCTGCCGTCGTCACCGACTTTGCGTTGCCATTCGGCCAGCATGTAGTTGCCCACGCGGCGCAGGTCCGCCATGAGTTGGTCGGACGGTTTTTCGATGCTCATCCCTTTCAACTTCAGCTGGTCGACATACCATCCGTTTTTTTCCTCCGAAAGTTTCCAGCCTCGCGCTTCGGCATCGGCCGCGGCCTTGAGGACGGCTGCCTGCGTCGGCTTGTCGAGCGCGTCGAAGGCTTTCAGATTGACGATGACCGCGTTTTTCGGCAGCCAGGCCTGCGTGTTATAGAAATACTTCAGGTACTCGTAGGTCTTGGAGTCAAATCCTGTCGCGCCCGACGACATGTAGGAATCGATGACGCCGGTGGCCAGTGCCTGGGACACCTCCGCCGCCTGCACGGTCACCGGTTGCGCACCCACCAGTTCGGCAATCTTTGACGTGGCCGGACTGTACGCGCGCCACTTGAGGCCCTTCATGTCGGCACCCGAGGCGAGGGTCTTCTTGGCAAAGATGCCTTGTGGCGGCCACGGCACGGTGTACAGGACCTTCATCCCTTGCTTGGCGAACTTCTCGTCGAGCGCCTTCCGTTCGGCCTTGTAGAGTTTGAGCGCTTCGCCATACGACGTGGCCAGGAACGGAATGCCGTCGAGACCATAAAACGGGTCCTCGTTTTCGTAGTTGACGAGCAGGATTTCGCCGGCCTGCGCCTGGCCACCCTGAACAGCGCGCTTTATTTCGGGAGCCTTGAACAGCGCCGCGGCCGGGTGGACCTGGATCTTGAGCTTGCCTCCCGAGGTCCGGTCGACATCGGCCACGAACTGCATGATGTTTTCCGTGTGGAAATTGGTGGCCGGATACGCCGTGGGCAGGTCCCACTTGGTCTGCGCCATGGCGGGCAACGCGATCGCGAAACCGAGCGCAGCAGCGAGGATGGTGATTTGTTTCATCGGGGCTCTCCGGTGGGGCGTGGCGTGGGAAACCTGGCCACCGCGCGTGGACGTTTGCGTTTTACCATAAAATGCGCACCAGCATGGCGACAACCCGGCAATGGCAATTCTGGATCGACCGCGGCGGGACGTTCACCGATATTGTCGCGCGCAAACCCGACGGCACGCTGACCACGGCAAAGCTGCTGTCCGAAAACCCGGAACGTTACGCCGATGCCGCGGTACAGGGCATCCGCGACCTGCTGGGGTTGGCCCCAAAGGAGGCGATACCCGCACACCTCATCGACGCCGTAAAGATGGGCACGACGGTCGCCACCAATGCATTGCTCGAACGCAAGGGCGAACGCACGGCGTTGGTGATCACCAAGGGTTTCGCCGACGCGTTGCGCATTGCCTACCAGAACCGCCCGAAACTCTTTGTGCGGAAAATCGAATTGCCGTCGTTGCTGCATGAGCGCGTGATCGAGGTGGACGAGCGCATGGGCGCGCACGGCGATTTGGTGACGCCACTCGACCTCGCAGCGGCCGAAACGGGATTGCGATCCGCCTACGGTGACGGCATCCGGGCGGTTGCAATCGTGTTGATGCACGGCTATCGCTATCCACGACACGAACAGGCGCTGGCGGCCCTCGCGCGCGCGATCGGTTTTCCGCAGGTCTCGGTGTCGCACGAGGTGAGCCCGTTGATGAAGCTCGTGTCGCGTGGCGATACCACCGTGGTCGATGCCTACCTGTCGCCGATCCTGCGGCGCTATGTTTTGCAGGTCGAAAGCGAATTGACGGGGGGGCGCGGCGAC
>JAYTIR010000092.1:0-5159 GCA_043731765.1 Burkholderiales bacterium | reverse complement strand
TGGGCGATGATCACCGGTTTCGGCCGGCGTCGACGAAGATAGGCAACCCTCAAGTTCTACGGCGGGCGGTACGGGCAATTCCGGCCGCCCGTTGCATTTTGCGCGCGCGGCGGGTGCGGCTAAGATGTCGGCACTTTGCCTTGCGCAACACATACCACACCGTGCCCGACCACCTCCATCACCTCGAACAGCATTCGATCCACCTGATCCGCGAGGCCTTCGCGCGGCTCAAGCCGCTCGCCATGCTGTGGTCGCTCGGCAAGGATTCGAACACGATGCTCTGGCTGGTGCGCAAGGCATTCCAGGGCCGCGTCCCGTTCCCGGTGATCCTGCTCGATACGGGAAACGAGTTCGCCGAGGTCTACGCGTTTCGTGACCGCTATGTGCGTGAGTGGAATCTCGATTACATCAACGCATCCTGTCCGCCCGTGGAGGCGACCGATCCGGCGCTGCCGCCCAAGGCCCGCGCCGCCGCGCGCAAGACGCTTGGGTTGAAGCAGCTGATCGCCGAGCGCGGCTTCGCTGGCATCCTGCTCGGTATCCGCCGCGACGAACAGCCGATACGCGCCAAGGAGCGCGGAATGAGCCCGCGCGATGCGCAAGGCGCGTGGCATGTCCGCGAACAGCCGACGGAACTCTGGGGCCAGTACGCGAGCGCGGCGCCGGCTGGCGGCCACGTGCGGGTGCATCCGCTGCTCGAATGGACCGAGCTCGACGTCTGGCGCTATGTCGAGCGCGAGAGCATTCCCGTCTGCGAACTCTACTTCGCCCGCGAGGGCAAGCGCTACCGCTCGCTGGGCGAGGCCGACATCACGTTTCCGGTGCCGTCGCAGGCAGCGTCGTTGGCCGAGATCATCCGCGAACTCGAAACGACCCGACAGGAGGAGCGCGCCGGTCGCGCGATGGACCACGAACGCGAGGACGCGTTCGAGCGGCTGCGCGCCGCGGGCTACATGTGATGGCGCGCCCGCTTGCGGTCTGCCTGGCCGGGCACGTCGACCACGGCAAGTCGTCGCTGCTAGGCCGCCTGCTGCACGAACTCGACCTCCTGCCCGAAGGCAAAGTCGCCAAGCTTGAAGCGGCAAGTGCCAGCCGCGGCGTGCCGTTGGAATGGTCGTTCGCGCTCGACGCATTGCAGCTCGAACGCGATCAGGCCGTGACGCTCGACACGACGCGCGTGCACGTCCGCACGCCGCGGCGCGAGCTGATCGTCATCGATTGTCCGGGACACCGTGAACTCGTCCGCAATCTCGTCACCGGCGCGGCGGGGACGACCGCGGCACTGCTCGTCGTCGACGCGCAATTGGGTGCGGAAGCGCAGACGCGGGCCCACGCCGCGCTCTTGCGTCTTCTCGGTATCCACGACTTCGTGGTCGCCGTGAACAAGATGGATGCGCTGGACTGGAGCGAGGCGCGGTTCGACGCGCGGCGGGACGAGATCGCTGCAGCACTGGCGCAGCTGGGTGTGGTCGTCCATGCCATTGTCCCGACCTCGGCGCGGGACGGTGGCAACATTGTCATAACGCCCAATGCATCCTGGTGGCACGGGCCGACATTGGTGCGTGCGCTGGAAGCGTTGCCGGACGAGCCGGTGGTGATATTCGATGCGCCGCTGCGGCTGCCCGTTCAGGATGTCTATCGCACAGGCCAGCGGCGGGTGGTTGCCGGTCGCATCGCGCAGGGAACGTTACGGCCGGGCGACGAAGTGATGGTGCTGCCTTCGGGGGCGCGCGCGCATGTCGCCACACTCGACGGCTGGCCGCATCCGCCCGAATCGGCGGAGGCCGGTGACAATGTGGCCCTGACCTTTGCCGAGCCGGTGATCGTCGAGCGTGGCGACTTGTTGTGCGCGCCGGTCGAGCCTGCGCGCCTCACGTCGGTGTTTGATGCCGACATCTTCTGGCTCGGGCGCGAGCCGCTCGCCGCAGGCCGGCGATTCGAATTGCGGGTCGGGACACGCGCCGTGGCGGTACGCGTTGCGGCAATCATCCATGCGCTGGATGTCGATCGGCTCGTGCCAGAGGCGTCGCCTGACATTGCGACGAATGGATTGGGTCGCGTCACGCTGCGCTGCGACGTGCCGGTGGCGCTGGACGACGCGACGGAATGCATCGAGACCGGGCGCTTTGTCCTGGCGGACGCGGGCGTGATCGTGGGCGGCGGCCTGGTCGATGCCAGTCGCTATCCGGACCAGCGCCGCGCGCTGGGGCCGACCAGCCGCAACGTGGTCGCCGTCGATCATCAAATGTCCGCTGCGGAGCGCGGTGCGCGCGCCGGCCATACCGGCGCGATCGTGTGGCTGACCGGGTTGTCCGGCGCGGGCAAGTCCACGTTGGCGATGGCGCTCGAGCGCGCGCTGTTCGATCGCGGCTGGGCTGCGTATACGATCGACGGCGACAACGTGCGTCGGGGCCTCAATGCCGATCTCGGTTTTTCGCCGGAGGACCGGCAGGAGAATATCCGCCGCGTGGGGGAAGTCGCCGCGCTGTTCGCCGACGCGGGACTCATCTGCGTCACCGCGTTCATCTCGCCGTTCCACGACGATCGCGCGCGGGCGCGCACCGCGGCCGGCCCGCGCCGCTTTTTCGAAGTGCACGTGAAATCGGCGCTCGCGACCTGCGAGGCGCGCGATCCGAAAGGGCTCTACGGGAAGGCGCGCCGCGGCGAGATCAAGGGCTTCACCGGCATCGACAGCCCGTACGAGGAGCCCGACGCGCCCGATCTCGTCATCGATACCCAGAACGTCGACGAGGCCGCGTGCATCGCGCAACTGGTGGAATTCGTGGTAACGCGTTGTGGCGCATGACGAATGGCGTCAGTCTTCACGGCGACGCCGATTGCGTGAGCCTGTCTGAAGGCCGTAATATGGGGAACGAGGAGGACTGGATGGAAGGAGTGAAGTCCGTTCCGCTGCGCCGGAAAGACACGACGGCGGTGCATTCGTTGCACCGCTTCGCCTTCAGCGTTCCCGATCTCAAGGCGGCCATCGATTTCTACAACGGATTCGGACTCGATGTGCGGGAGGTCGAAGGCCGGGCCGATCTTTACACGCTGGGACATCGGCACCGCTGGGCGTCGATCTATCAGCGGCCAGGCCCGAAGCAGCTCGAGTATGTGAGCTTCGGCATCTACGCCGATGATCTCGATGCGTTGGTGCAGCGGCTTGTGCAGATGGGTGTGGCGACGACGCCACCGCATGCGCTGGCGGACGAGCAGGGCATCTGGATACGCGACCCGGATGGCACACCAGTGCAAATCGTCGTTGCGCCCAAGGTCTCGCCGGCGGCCAAAAGCGTTGCGAGCGTTCCCGCCGTCGTTCCGGGGCGCGGCGCGGCGCCGAGTCGTTCCGCCGCCAGCGTCGTGCACCCGCGGCGCCTGTCGCACATCCTGCTCTTCAGCTCCGACGTGCTCCGTTCCGTCCGCTTCTATACCGAGACGCTCGGGCTGCGTCTCTCCGATCGTTCAGGCGACGTGATCGCGTTTCTGCACGGTGCGCACGCCAGCGATCACCACATGCTCGCCTTTGCGAAATCGGACGGCCCCGGCCTGCACCATTCGAGCTGGGACGTGGCGAACTTCGACGACGTCGGGCTCGGCATGCAGCAAATGGCGGATCGCGGCCATGTTCATGGCTGGGGCGTGGGGCGCCATGTGATCGGCTCGAATTATTTCCGGTACGTTCGCGATCCCTGGGGCAGCTTCGCCGAATACTCGCACGATATCGACTTCATTCCCGTCGACATTGAGTGGAATGCGGGCGACTATCCACCTGAAGACTCCTTTTATGTCTGGGGGCCGCCGGTTCCGGACGATTTCATCATCAATCACGAAAGCGCATCGCGCCACAAGAGCGCCTGAGCGTCCACAACGGAGGAAACAGTCATGAATGGAATCGTTCGGCGTTTCGCCGCGGGGATCGCTGTGCTCGCGGGTGTTCTCACCGTTGGCATCGCCCCAGCTTCTGCCGCCGCGGGCGACCCTCCGATCCGCATCGGCAGCACGCTGGCACTCACCGGGCCGCTGGCGGCGACCGCGCTCGTCCACCAGCTCACCGGAGAAATTTACGTCGAGCAGCTCAACCGCCGAGGCGGAATGCTCGGTCGTCCAGTCGAATGGATCGTCAGGGACGACCAGTCCAAGCCCGAACTCGCGCGCACGCTCTACGAGCAACTCATCACCGTCGACAAGGTCGATCTGCTGCTGGGGCCGTATGCGACCGGCGCGATTCTCTCGGCGATGGGCGTCGCACAGCGTTACAACAAGGTGCTCGTGCATCACACGTTCGGCATTCCCAACCTGGCGAAATACGACGCGCAGTTCCCGACGTGGTCACTCGGACCGGATCCTGCGACGACTTTCCCGAACACGCTGCTCGATGCGCTGGCCGCGACGTCCAAGCCACCGAAGACGGTCGCCATCGTCACCAGCAAGTTTCCTTCCGTGCACTTCATGTCGCTCGGTGCACGCGAAATCGCCAGGAAGCGCGGCTTGCAGGAGGTGATTTTTCTCGAATGGGATTTCGGCAATCGCGATTTCGGCCCGATCGCCGCGCGGATCAAGGATGCGAACCCGGATTTTGTGTGGGTCGGGGCGATCGGCCTGGAAGGCAACCAGCTCCTCGACGCCATGAAAAAAATCGATTACGCGCCAAAGTTTCATTTCTACATGTATCCGGCGCCGGGGCCGATGGTGCAGGCGCCGGAAGCGAAGAGCGCGCTCGCGGCGACGATCTTCGAGCAGGACCCGCCGTTCACCAACAATCCGGGCGCTGCGGAGTTCGTGAAAATCTTCAACGAACGCGCCGCCAAGGCTGGTCTGCCGTATACGGGCGTCGAAACCCAGGCCGCGGCC
Source organism: Burkholderiales bacterium (assembly GCA_043731765.1). GTDB lineage: Bacteria > Pseudomonadota > Gammaproteobacteria > Burkholderiales > Casimicrobiaceae > VBCG01. Next base: position 308 of record JAYTIR010000092.1, on the reverse strand, counting down.
TCCTATTCGGCGTGGCAGGTGCTCGACGCGGCGGTCAACGCGACCAAAAGCCTTGATGACAAGGTGCTGGCCGAGTGGCTGCGCAAGAATCGCGTGGACACCATCCAGGGCAAGCTGCACTTCGACGGGCCGAACAATTATGGTGATGACTTGATGCGCGTGAAACAGGTGCAGAACGGCCGCTGGGTGACGGTGTGGCCGAAGGCCTACGCGGCGCCGGGCGCGACGCTGGTACTGCCGTAATCCTGGCCCCCGATGGCGCTGCCGAGCTTTGCGCTCCTCGCGCAGTCGATCCTGTCGGGGATATT